>QMME01000090.1 GCA_003647095.1 Deltaproteobacteria bacterium | reverse complement strand
TCCGGACTGGCGGCAAAAACCAGCATTTCACGCACCTTCTGGATGGAACGCATGGGCGTCAACCAGGCCGGTTCCTTGCGTAGTACTCCCAGGGTGGTGGCCAGGTCATTGCACACTATGAACCCGGCCCGGTTGATGGAATGCTCGACGGCCTCCACCCAGCGCCGCAGGTTGTACTTGCGCGGCTCGGCCAGGTACTCCTCGACGGCCCGCTTGAGCATGCCCCGCCCCGCCTCCGGCATGGCCCGGCGCAAGCGGCTGCGAACCGGTTCCACCAGGCGATGCTCTAAGGTGGGACTGAATTCCGGTTCCACCAGCCAGCAGGCGGCTTGCAGCAGGATCTCCAGGTCCTTGACGGCCAGCGAGTAGGCCAGGATGAACTGGGAGCGTGATGCCGCCAGCTGGCGACCGATCTGGAACAGCAAGTGCTTCTTGCGATCCTCGCGGAACATCTCCTTGTAGGCAATCATGGCCGTCGGCCTGGTGGGCACGATGACCAGCCCCGGTGGCTGCGGGGCCGCCTCGTCCTTGCGGGGAAACAGCTGCACGTCCATGCCCCCCAGAACCTTGGCTGCCACCCGGAAGTTATGGGCGAACAACGAGCGATCCCTGGCCAGGTCCAGGTGACCCTGCTTCTTGAGATTGACCTCCTTGTGGTCCTTGATGAACATCGCCGGTGCCTTGCGGTAAAGCAGGGCGAAGATGCGGGTAAAAGGCACCTTGACCTCGGGATGGGCCAGTGCCGTCTCCCATACGCGCTCGTTGACCGGCCGCGAGGCCACCTGGGGAGCCTTGCGCGAGAAGTAGTTGTATATCTTGCGCTCCTCCTCGTCCGCCTTCTTCAGGTAACGCAATATGGAAGCCAGAACGTAGACCTTGTCGTATTCCTTGCGCTGGTTGTACAGCTTCCACAACACCCGGTAACTGGCGACCCGGTCCGCGGACATGCGCAAGACCCGGTGATGGGTGGCAATGGCCTCTTCCAGGGTAGCCGGGCGAGCGGCCAGCAAGTCGCCGAGAATGGCCAGGGACTCGACGTCATTGGGGTCCAGGCTGGTGATCATGCGATAGGCGTCTATGGACTCGTTGAGGTTGCGCAGCACCACCCGGCACAGCTCGCCCAGGTCCTTCCACAGGGCCAGCTTGACACGACGGGCATCGATGGGCAGGCGCTTGATCATGCGTATGTAGTTTTCCTTGAGGCCGGGCCAGTCCTTGCGCGCGCGCAGGATCTCCACTATTTCCCGGAAGCAGGCCACCTGGGAGGGATCGATGTCCAGCGCGGCGTTGAAGTGCTCCACCGCCGCCGCCGGGTTGTGCAACTCGTCCCGCAGCAGGCGCCCGGCCTGCTGGTGGTACTCCACCAGCAAGCGGGGACGGGCTTCCACCTGGGTGATCCGCTCCAGGATATCCACCGCCTTCTGCGACTGGCTGGTTTCGACGAACACGTCCAGCAAGCGGGTCAACACCTCCAGGTTGTCCTCCTGCAGGCGGAGCGCCCCCTGGTAGGCGTCGACGGCCCGGAAGGGATCGTCGAGCTTTTCCCGGCACATGTCGCCCAGGCGCAGGTAATGCTCCAGCAAGTCATCGTCCTCGAGCGCGTCCACCATCTTCAGGCTGTAGTCGTAGGCCTCCTCCCAGAGTTCCTGCTCCTGGTAGATGCTGACGATGTACTGCAGGCTGGCCAGGTGGGTATCGTCTATCTCCAGGGCCTTCTTGAAGGAAGCGATGGCCCGCTCGTTCTCCTTCATCTGGAAGTTGATGTCACCGATCTGCCAGTACAGCTCGGCCACCTCGGCATCGGACAGGCTGTCGCGGTGATGAATGAGGATGGTCTGGTAGATGCGGTAGGCTTCCTCCCACTGCTCGGCCTTGATAAGCGCGTTGCCCAGGCCTTCCAGGGCGGGCAAGTAGGTGGCGTCCAGCTCGTAAGACTGGCGGTAGTGTTCCAGCGCCCGTTCTCCCTTGCCCAGCTTCTCGGTAATGTAGCCCAGGCGATAGTACTGGCGGCACAGTTCCCGGGCCTCGCTGTTGCGGTCCAGGCCCTGGACGACCACTTCCATCATGCTCTCGGCCTTTTCCCATTGCTCGGTGCGGAAGTAGATGTCGGCCAGCGGCTTGGCGGCGGGCAGGAAATCTGCCGTCAGCTGCAGTGATTGCTCGTAGTAACCGGCGGCCTGGCTGGTGTCCTCGTAGTGCTCCTGCAGGAACTTGCCGATCTCGTAGAAAAGCCTGGTCCTTTCCTCCACGTCCTCGGTGTGCTCGGCCTCCTGGACCATCATCTCCAGGTACTTGTCGAAATCCTTGTCGAGGTAATGGATGAGCTTGAGTGCCTTGATGGCCGGCAGGTAGGAAGGATCTATGGCCAGGGCCCGGGTATAGGCCTCGCGGGCAGCCCCGGAATCGAGCAGCACGTCCTCGTTGATCTTGCCCATGCGGTAGTACAGGTCGACCGCCTCGGGGGAAGCCCCGCACAGCTCGGCTTCCTTCTGCAACATCTCGATGGCGTTGAACCAGTTGCCGCTCTTCTCGTAGAGTTGTCCCAGGGCATGGATGGCCGGCCGCGACTGTCCATCGACCTCCAGGGCCTTGCTGAACACCTCCTCGGCCCTGTCCACCCGGCTCATCTCCCGGTACCAGACATCGCCGATGGCCAGGTAGATCTCCACCTTTTCGCCGCGATCCTCGATCAGCTCCAGGTGCCGGTGGTACAATTCGATGAGCTTCTCGAACTCTCCCATGCGCCGGGTGAGCCTCTCCAGGGCCTTGACCGAGGGCAGGCAGTTCGGGTCCAGCGCCAGGATGCTCTCGTGGCAACCCTGGGCGTTTTCCAGGTTGGCGAAGCGCTCCTCCCAGATGCTGCCCATCTTGTTGTAGAGGCGGATCTTCTCCTCGGTCTGCTCCACCAGCTCCACCTGGCGCTCGAATACTCCCAGCAACTCGCTCCAGCGATCCAGCCTGGTGTAGATGCGCTCCAGCGCCTTGAGGCTCTCCAGGTGGCCCTCGTCCACTTCCAGCACGGCCTGGTAGGCGGCTATGGCCTCCTCGTCGCTGTCGAGTTCGGTCTCCCAGATGGAGGCGATGTTGAACAGGTGGTTGGTGGTAATCTGGCGATCCTCGGCCTGCTCCGCGGCCCGGTGCAGGACCTGGATCAGCTCCTGCCAGCGCTGCTGCGTCTGCAGCAAGCGAATCAAGGACTGGATGGCCAGGCCGTCACGGCCGTCGAGTTCCAGGATACGCCGGTAACTCTCGACGGCCAGGTCCACGCGATCCAGGCGCTCCTCCTGCAGCACGGCTATCCGCCGGCGAACCTCCTTGCGCTGTTCCAGCTCGTCGGAACGCTCGTACTTCTTCTCCAGCACGGCGATGAGGTCTTCCCAGCGTTCCTGCTCCTCCAGCAGATCGGCCAGCGCATCGAGAGCAGCGGTCTCCCGGGGATCGAGTTCCGTGGCCTGGCGCAGGAACTGCTCCGCCCGCTCGTTGTCCTGCTGGTGGGTGCGGTAGATGTCGGCAATCTTGCGGTAGAGGCGAACCACCCGGGCCCCGCTGCCGAGCTCCTCGATGGCGTCTTCCAGCACCTCCAGCAGGGTTTCATAGTCCTCGGTCTCCTCGGCCAGGGACTCCAGCTTGGCCAGGACCTGGTCGTCGGAGAAGTCCTCGCGAAAAGCGGCACAGTAGCGGGCAAAGGCCAGTTCCTTCTGGCCCAACCGCTCCTCGTAGATGGTGGCGATTTCCTTGATCAGCTCCATCCGATCGCGCCGCTCGCGGATGTTGTTCAGGCGCCCCTCGAGCAGAGCGGTGAGCCGCCGCCACTCCTTGTTGTCGCGGTAGATCTTCTCGGCGGCCCGGAAGGCGTTCTCGTGGAAAGGATCGATCTGCAGGATCTTCTCGTAGACCGGCGCCGCTCCCAGGGGACGCTCGATCTTGTCCCGCCAGATGGAAGCCACTTCGAGCAGGGCGTCGATCTTGTCGCTGTCGCTCTCCTTCTTCTCGACCGCCTGCTCCAGCACCTGCACCGCGTCCTGCCAGGCCTCGTTGGCCTGGAAGATCCGTGCCAGTCGTTCCAGGTCTTCGGCCGTGTGCGGCTCGATGTCGGCGGCCCGCTTGGCCGCCTCGATGGCTTCCTGGTGCCGCTCCAGCTTGCTGCCCAGCACTTCCGCCAGCTCGAAGCGGATCTGCTTGACGCCGATCATGTCTTCCTGCAGCTGCACCAGGCGTCGCAACACCCCCAGCAGTTGCTCCCACTCGCCGGCCGAGGAATAGATACCCCGCAACGATTGCAGGGCGTTGGCATCCTTGGGATCCAGGCGCAGCACTTCCTGGTAGTGGCGCTTGGCGTCTTCCAGTTCACCCAGCTTCTCGCCCTTGACCCATCCCAGGCGGCCACTGAGCACCGCGACCTTCTCCGGGTCGGCGGTGGCCTGCATGCGCTTCTCGGTCAAGGCAGCCAGGTCGGCCCAGCGCTCAGTCTGCTCGTAGAGCAGGTCCAGGGCCTCGTAGGCGTCTTCCGCGAACTGCTCGTCCTCGGCCACGCCTTCCCACAGTTCTATGGCCTCCTGCGGACGCCCCAGCTGATCCGCCGCCAGGTCGGCCAGGCGGGCCACCAGTTCCACCTTTTCGCCCGCGTCAGTGGTGTATTCCAGGCGGGCCCGCAGCACTTCGTACATCGACTCGTGCTCGCCCAGCTCGGCGAAAATGCGCTCCAGCAGGCGCAGGCTGTCGACGTGGCCGGGTTCCAGTTCCAGCACCTTGCGGAAATACCCCACCGCCTTGCCACCCGCTTCCAGCTTCTCGTACATGAGCCGGCCCAGCCGGAACAGTATCCGGGCCCTCTCCGCTGGTTCTTCCAGCAGGTCGACCTTGCGGCTCAACACCTCCACCAGGTTTTCGGTATCGTCGCGGCGGCCGTAGAGTTCGTCCAGGGCGTTGAGGGCCTCCAGGTTCCTGGCATCGAAACGCAGGGCCGCCCGGTAGAAGCGAATGGCCTCGTCGTCGTCTTCCATCTCGCCGCGCTGGATCTCGGCCACCTTCAGGGCGATGGCCACTCCCACGGTCGGTTCCTCGATGTTGTCCAGCTCCTCCTCGTAAACGGCGGCCAGCGCCTCGAGGTTCTCGTCTTCCACGGCCAGCCGTTCCAGCTCGGCACGGATCTCGGAGTTGGCCAGATCCTCGTGGAACATGCGAACCGTGGTATTGAAAGCCAGCGTCTTCAGGCCCAGCTGGTGCTCCTGGATCTCGGCGATCTTCTTGAGCAGTTCCAGGCGCCGGGCCATTACCCGCGACTGGCGAACCTGCGACTCGAGGATGTCGATGTACTTCTGCCAGTTGCCGCTGCCCTGGTAAGCCCGCTCCAGCAGGCCGGCCAGGCCCTCCAGGGAACGGCCTTCCACCAGGGCCTCCTCCAGGTACTCCACCGTGGGCTGGTGGCCCGGATCTATCTCCAGTATCTGCGCCAGCAGTTGCCCCGCCCGCTCGCTGTCCTTGAACTCCTGTTCCACCAGCCTGGCCAACCGCAGCATGGTGTCCAGGGCCTCCGCCGTCTGCCCGGCCTGCTGCAGAACCTGGATTTCCAGCTGCAGCACCTCGGCCAGATCCTTGATGCGGCCCTGCTCCACGCACAGGCGATCCAGCATGCGCAGGGCGTTCAGGTCCCCGGGGCGTACCTCGAGCACCTGCCGGAAGGCCTGGATGGCTCCGCCCAGATCATCCAGCTGTTCCTGGTGAATGGTGGCGATCTCGTAGAGGATGGCCACCCTGGCCTCCTCGTCGCTGCTGGCCCGGGCCCGCTTGCGCAGCACCTTCACCAGCTTCTCCGGCTCGCCGCGCTGGCGATAGGCGTTTTCCAGGGCCAGCATGGCCTCCTCGTCGTTCTCCGTCAGTTCCACCACGGCTTCCAGGTGCTCCAGCGCCTGTTCCGGCTCCTGCAGCCTCTGCAGGTACAGCCCGGCCAGGCGCCGGTGCAACACCTGCCTGATGGTCTTGTCCTCCACCATCTCCAGGCCCTGTTCGTACACGGCCGAGAGCATCTCGAAGGAGTCCGTCTCCGCCGCCAGGCGCTCCAGGCTCAAACGCACCTGCTCGTCCTGGGGATCGACGGCAAAGGCCCGCCCCAGGATGGTCATGGCCAGTTCCTTCTGCCCCAGCTGCCGCTCGTACAACTCGGCCATGGCCAGCCAGGCGGACTTCTTCTCGTCCGCTTGCTGGGCCAGGCGAGCCTTGGCGTCGAGCACCGCCACCAGGCTCTTCCAGTCCTGGTTGCGCTGCAATGGTCCCACCAGGGCATCGACGACCAGGTGGCGCAGCTCCACCGATTCGAACATCTCCAGCAGGTCGGCCACGGCCTGCTGGTTGTCGGCTTCCTGCTCCAGTACCTGCTGGTACAACTGCACGGCCGTTTCCGGGTTGCCCAGCTGTTGCCGGTGGAGCCGGGCCAGGCGCAGGCGCAACCCGGGAAGTTCGCTCTCGGCGGCCAGGGACATCTCGGTCTGCAGGACCTCTACCAGTTCCTCCCAGCGTCCCTGGCGCTGCAGCAGGCGATCGAGCAGCTTCAGCACCGCCAGGTCACCGGCATCGATGGCCAGGATCTCGCGGTAGGCATCAATGGCGCCATCGTCGCGTCCCAGGCGCTCTTCCATCAGGCTGGCCACTTCGTGGAAGAGGTCTTTCTTGCGATCGTTGTCGCTTTCCAGGGTGGCCATGTGCCGCAATATTCCCACCAGCTCTCCGTGCAGGCCGCGCTCGCGGTACAACCTCTCCAGCGCCCGCAATGCCTCCGGGTCATCGGGGTTGCTGGCCAGTACGTGGCGCCAGTGGGATACCGCCTCGTCCTTGTCCTCCAGGTAGGCTTCCTTGAGCTGGGCCAGTCGCCTCTCGATCTCGGGCCCCGCCTCGCTGTCGCGCGCCTGCTCCACCATCTCCTCGTAAACCGCGGCCAGTTCCTCCTGGGACCCGGTCTGCTCGGCCAGCCGTTCCAGGTCGGCGCGGATACCGGAATCGGCGTAGTACTGGCGGAAGGCCCGGCAGGCCACGGTGAAGGCCAGCGGCTTCTGGCCCAGTTCTTCCTCGTAGAGGCGCATCAGTTCCCGGTACAACCGCTGCCGCTGCTCGTCCGTCGACTGGGCCGCCAGCTGGACCTCCAGGATGGCCACCAGCTTCTTGAAGTCCCCCTGGCGCCGGTACACCGGCTCCAGCAGCTGGGCCGCCGCCTGGCGCTGGTCTTCCCGGGGCAGGCACTGTTCCAGCAGTTCCATCACCCGGGCATCCGCGGGCTTCATCTCCAGTGCCTGGGCGGCAGCCTGCATTCCCTGCTGCACGTCATCGAGCTGGTTCAGGCAGATTTCGGCCTTGTGCAGCAGGATGGATTCGATCTGGTCGCGCTCCGGCTGGCCGACCTCGCCGCCGGTGAGAACGGCCATCTGGGCATCCAGCACGCGCAGCAACTCCGCCCAGCGCCCGGCAGACTCCAGCAATCCCGCCAGCAAGTGCAGGGCCCGGCGGTCCGTGGCGTCTATCTGCAGGATCTGCTCGTAGGCGGCGATGGCGCCGCCGTTGTCTTCCAGTCCCTCGGCCAGGCAGGCCGCCGTGCGGAACAACAGGTCTTTCTTCTGCTCGTCGTCCCCGGCCAGTTCGAACTGCGCCTGGTACACCTTGACCAGTTCGGCGAAATTCCCCTCCTCGCGGTACAGCCGCTCCAGCGCCGCCAGTATCTCCTCGTCCGCGCCCTGCGTCTCCCACAGCTGTTGCCACCTGGCAATGGCCTCCTGGCGCTGTCCCAGCAGCTTCTCCTGCAGGTGCGCCACGCGCTTGCTCAGCACCACGCCCAGTTCGCTGCCCACGTGGTGGTCACTGACATCCATCAGGGTGCCCACCAGCTCCTCGTGCAGGCGGGCCTGCTCGGCCAGCCGAACCAGATCCTGGAACACGCCGTCATCCTGCGGCTGCTCCTTGAAGGCCCGGGCCGCCACGTTGAAGGCCAGCGCCTGCTCTCCCATGCGCTCCTCGTACAGTTCCCGCAGCTGCCCGAACAGGCGCAGGCGCTGGGCGCCATCCGCGCTGGCAGCCAGCTGCATCTCCAGCACCGCCGCCAGCTTGCGCCACTCGCTGGTGGCCCGGTACACCCCTTCCAGCACCTCGGCCGCGGCCAGCCGGCTGCGTTCGTCGCGCAACAACTGCTCGAGCCGCTCGACGCTGTCGGAGTGATTGGGCTTGGCCTCCAGCACCTGGCGGAGGATCTGGACCGCGCCCCGGGGATCGTCCAGCCGCTCGGAGGTGATCTCCGCCAGGCGGGTAAGGTAATCGATGACACTGAGCGTGTTCTTGGACAGCTTGGCCAGGCGCGGCAGTAACTCGGCATCCTCGGCCCAGCGCCCGGTTTCGCGGTAGAGGCGATCGAGCTGCTTGGCGGCCTGCAGATCGTCCGGGTGCCGCTCGAAGATGCGCTGGTAGATCTGCATCGCCCCCTCGAGATCCCCCAGCTGCTCCTCGCGGATCTGCGCCACCTGCACCAGCCGGTCGCGTTGCTGGTCGGCGTCGCCGGTCAGCTCGGCCTGTCTTTCCAGGACCCAGGCCAGCTCCTGCAGCGATTTCGATTCCCGGTAGAGAGTCTCCAGGGAAGCCAGCGCGGTGCCGTTGTCCGGCTCCACTTCCAGCAGGCGGCGCAACGAGGTGGCAGCCAGTTCCGGCCGCCTGAGCTTGTCGCGATAGAGCCCGGCCAGTTCCTGCAGCAACGGCACCCGCAGCGAAGGGTCCTCGCTGCTGCCCACGGCATCTTCCAGGGCCGCCGCCAGTTCGCCGTAGGCGGCCAGCTTCTCGGCCAGCCGGCGCAGGGCCTGCAACACCTCGGTCTTGCCGGGATCAATCACCAGTGCCCGGCGCAGGGCGGAAAACGACTTCTCCGGCTGTTCCAGCCGGGTCTCGAACAGGTTGGCCACCTGGACCAGGTAGGGCAGGCGTTCCTGCGCCTGCTCCGCCTTGTCGGCCAGCACCTCGAGCACGCCCACCAGCTTCTGCCACTCCTTGCGCGACTCCAGCACCGGGCGCAGGATCTCGGCGGCGGCGGCGGCGGCATCCGGCTGTCCCAGCAACGATTCCAGGCCGGCGATGGCCCGGCTGTCGTCCGGCTTCTCCTCCAGCACCTGGCGGTAGTACTCCACCGCGTGCTGCCCTTCTTCCATGCGCTCCGCCTGCACCCGGCCCAGGCGCAGTTTCAGCTCGGCGGCCTCTTCCGCATCGGCCAGCTCTATCTCGCGCTGCAGCACCTCGGCCAGGTCGGGCCACTGCCCGGCCGCCTCCAGCAGGGTGTCCAGCCGCTGCAGGATTTCCCGGTCGTCGCCGAATTCCTCTCGCACCTTCCGCAACCACTCTATGGCCGCGGGACGGTCGTGGACCTTCTGCTCCAGGGTCTCGGCCAGATCCAGCATCCTGCTCTTCTTCTCCTCGGCGTCGCTGCAACCGGCTATCAGGGCCTCGCCCGCGCGGGCCAGGTCTTCCCAGGCCCCGGTCTGCCGGTAAAGCGCCTCGAGCATCTGCAACACCTCGACGTCGCCGGGGCGGGCCTCGAGCATGGCCCGGTAGGAGCGAATGGCCTGCTGGGGACGGTTCAGGCGCTGGGCGTAGAGGGCTCCCAGCCGCCCGTGCAGCTCCACCACCAGCGAGGGTTGCCCCGTCCCGGCCTGCACCTCTTCCAGCAGTGCGGCCAGGTCCTCCAGGCGGCCGGTCTCCTCGGCCAGCCGGGATACCTTGTCGAAGATCTCCTCATCGGCCGGCGACAGCCGAAAGGCACGCGACCAGGCGTTGTAGGCCAGTTCCGGCTGATCCAGCTTCTCCTGGTAGACCCGGCCGATCTGATCGAGCAGGTTGAGCCGTTCCTCGTCGGAGTCACAGGTTTCCAGCCGCAGCTCCAGCATGTCCACGTGGCGGCGCCAGTCGCCGGCCAGCGCGTAGTAGGGCTGGAGGATCTGGGCTATCTTCAGCGGGCTGACGCCCCGGCCCTGCAAGCGCTCCAGGATGGCCACCGCCGCTGCCGCCACGTCGTTTTCCACGGACTCGTCCCCGAGAATGTCCGCGCACAGTGCCAGGGCCCGCTCGGTATCGTTGAGCCGTTGCTCGAAGATCTCCGCCAGGCGGCGGCGAATGACATTGGCCTGGGCCGAGTCGCGCACCCGCGCCAGAGACTTTTCCAGCGCGGCGGCGGCCTGCTCCCAGTGTCCCTCCCGCTCCTCCAGATCGGCCAGCCGGCTCCAGGCGTGAACATCATCGGCATCTATCTCCACCACTTGCTGCAAGGTGTTCACCGCCCGTTCGTAGTCGGCCATGCGCTCCGAGTAGATCTCCGCCAGCTTGAACAGCAGCTCCTTCTTCTTCTCCCCCGAACGCACCAGCTCGAGCTGGCGTTGATAGACATCCACCAGTTCCACGCTGCCCCCGCCGCTGGACTGCAGGCGCTCCAGGGCATCCAGGGCGGGCATGCTCTTCGGTTCCAGCTCGAGCACGCGCTGCCAGACGTGAATGGCCTCCCCGGGCATGTTGAGTCTCTGCTCGTAGATGTCAGCCATGGAGGAAAGGATCTCCAGCAGCGCCTTGCCCTTCACGCCGCCGGAATCGGCGGCCGCCGCCAGCGCCCCCACCAGCTCCTGGTAATGGCCGGTCTGGTTGCCCAGGTCGACCACCTCCTTGAGCAGCTTCTTCTTGCCCGGATCGATGGCCAGGGCGCGCACCCGGGCCCGAAAGGCCTCGACGGCGTCCTGGCGCTTGTCGGCATGAACCGCCGCCAGTCGCTCCAGCAGCTTGAGCCGCTCTTTCTTCTCGGTGGCTCCCCGCAGCAGGATCTCCAGGCAGTTGACCAGCGAGGACCATTCCTGGTGCTTCTCGTACCAGCCGACCAGGGCGGCGGCGGCAGGCTGGTTTTCCCCGTCCAGGCGCAGCACTTCCTCGTAGACGAAGTGGGCGGCCTGGGGATCGCGCAGGTGCTCCGAGGTTATCCGGGCCACTTCCAGCAGCAGGTTGGCCTTCTCCAGGGGTTCCTGCAGGCGCTCGGCCTGGGAACGCATCAGTTCCACCACCTCGGCCCAGCGTCCCTCCTCCTGGTAGGACTCCACCAGCGAGGCCAGGGCCGCCTGGTGACCGGGCTCGATCTCCAGGATGCGCAGGTAGGTTGCCGTCGCCGCCTTGCGATCCTGGAGGTGAACCAGCGAGTGCATGGCGATTCTCTCCAGCAGGGGAACCGCCACCCGGGGATCGGCCGCGCGCCCGGCCATTTCCTCCAGGCGATCCAGCAACTCCTTGGGCTGGCGTTTCTGCAGGTAGTAGTGCTCCATGAATTCCAGCACCCGCTGGTTGCCGGGACTGAGCAGGTTGCACTTGCCCAGGTTCTCTTCCACCTCCTTCTGGTGATCCCCCATCAGGAAGTAGATCTCCGCGATCTGGCGGTACAACGACACCGCGCGGGCCTTGTCCGGCGACTCCACGGCCTCCACCCGCAGGCGCTTGATGTGCTTCTCGCGATCGGCCAGGTTCTCTTCGAGCTGGGCCAGCACCTGCCGGGTGGGACCGGCATCCGGCAGCAGCTGCGCGGCCCGTTCCAGGGCCTGGCGGCAGGTATCCTCGTGCAGGGGTTCCGCCAGCAGGCTGCGGCCGAACTCGAGAAACTTCTCGCCCATCTGTTCCGGGCCGGTGACACCGCACTGCTGCTCGTGCTCCAGCAACTGCCAGGCCCGCGCAAAGGCCCCCCGCTGCATGTAGAGGCGGTGCAGGGCGTTGATGATCTCCACCCGCTTGCCGTCCGCGGCCAGGGCATGCTGCCAGGCGACCAGGGCCCGGTCTTGCCGGTTGAGCCGCTCGGAGTAGATGTTGCCCAGCTGGGAGAACAGGTCGGCGCGTTCGACGGCGTCCGCGGACATCAGGGCCATCTGTTCCAGGATCAGGGCCAGTTGCCGCCAGTCTCCCTGCTTGCGGTACAACTCGGCCAGGCCATCCAGGGCGGTGCGGTTGTGCACGTCCAGGGCGAGGATGCGCCGGTAGAGATCCTGGGCCAGCCCG
>QMME01000089.1 GCA_003647095.1 Deltaproteobacteria bacterium | reverse complement strand
GAGCCCGGGCGGGCCTGAACCTGGCCGGTCCCTTCAACCGCATCATCGGTTCCAGCCCCCCCATGCAGGAGCTGTACCGGCGCCTGCTGTCGGCCTGCCAGACCGACGTGTCCGTGCTGCTGCGGGGCGAGACGGGAACCGGCAAGAACCTGGTGGCCCGGGCCATCCACGACAACTCCGCCCGCAGCAGCGGCCCCCTGGTGATCGTCGACTGCACCACCCTGCCGGCCGGGCTCATGGAGAGCGAGCTGTTCGGGCACGAGCGCGGCGCCTTCACCGGGGCCCAGCGCCGGGTGGCGGGCAAGTGCGAGCTGGCCGACGGCGGTACCCTGGTTCTCGACGAGGTGGGGGATTTGCCGCTGCCGCTGCAGGGCAAGCTGCTGGGATTCCTGCAGGAGCACCGCTTCGAGCGCCTGGGCGGACGCCGTTCCATCGTGGCCGACGTGCGCATCGTCTCGGCCACCAACGCGGACCTGGAGCAGCTGGTGAGCCGGGGGGATTTCCGGCGCGATCTCTACTACCGGCTCAAGGTGCTGGAGCTGGAGATCCCCCCGCTGCGCCGGCGCGGCGCAGACGACGTCCGCCTGCTGGCGGAACATTTCCTGGCGGTGTTCGCGGAACGCCACCGCCGCCCGGCCCGGCGTTTCACCGCCCGGGCCCTGCGCCTGTTGCAGGAACACGACTGGCCGGGCAACGTGCGCGAGCTGGAACACTGCGTGGAGAGCGCGGTGGTGTTGTGCCCGGGGCGGCAGGTGGAAGCGGAACACCTGTCGTTGCCGGGCGTGTCCGGCGGCGACAGCGGCACCGTTGCCGCCGGCTACCCGCCGGGCACGCCCCTGCGCCAGGTGGAGCGCGATCACATCCGGCGCACACTCGAGGCCTGCGCCGGCAACCGCAGCGAGGCCGCCAGGTGGCTGGGAATCGGCCGCAACACCCTGGCGCGCAAGTTGCAGGACTAGGCCCATGAATGTGTCCATGATCGGTTTGGTGGAAGCCATGCGAAGGACGAGGGGGAGACGGAAGGAGAATGAACGATGAGATGCTTTGCTGTGTTGATCGGCCTGGCGCTGGTGTTCGGCGCCTGTTCGGAAAATGCGCAGCTGGACAGCGAGCGGCATGCCATGCAAGCCACGCGGGTGTGGACCAGGTTATACACCGACCAGACCCGGAAGCTGGTGAAGCACCTGGCGCGCGACGGCTACGACGTGACCGGCTCGCACCAGCGGCTCGGCTTCGTCGACGTCCTGACCGGCCCCGAACAGCGCGACAAGATTTTCGCCAAGTACGGCAAGATCATCGGCGCCAGCCGCGCGCTCGATATCGACGAGGCGGGCAGGGCGCTGTCCGATTACCACGACCCGGCCGAGGTCGAGGCCTTCCTCGACCAGGTCCAGGCGAACTACCCCTCGATCGCCAAGAAGGTCCTGCTCCAGGACAACCTCTACGAGGGGCACACCATCTGGGCGATGAAGATCTCGGACAACGTCGACAGCGACGAGGACGAGCCGACCTTCCTCATGGACGGCCAGATCCACGCCCGCGAGGTGATGACCCAGGAAGTCATGCTGGACGCCATCGACTACCTGACCTCCAACTACGGCTCCGACCCGCAGGTGACCCGCTGGGTGAACGAGATCGAGATCTGGATCGTTCCCGTGGTCAACCCGGACGGGGCGGCCTATGTCTTCGAACATGACAACATGTGGCGCAAGAACCGCGACCCGGCCTGCGGGGCCGACATCGGCGTGGATTGCAACCGCAACTTCGAATGGAACTTCGCTGCCTGCCCGGGCGCCAGCACCGATTGCTGGGACGAGACGTACCAGGGCAGCGGACCGGCCTCGGAGCTGGAGACCCAGGCCATATCGCAGCTTCAGCAGGAGCTGCGGCCTCAGTACTACATCAACTACCACAGCTACGGCGAGTACATCATCTGGCCTACCGCCTGCGGGCGCACCCAGGAGCAGGACCTGCTGGCCTCGATCGGCCAGGCCCTCAACGAACGGGTCGAAACCGACAGCGGGCAGACCGGCCAGTGGACCATCGGTACCGCCCCCGATGTCCTCTACTCGGCACCCGGCGGCGCGGACGACAACGCCTACGGCACGGCCGGCACGGTCGGGCTGACCTTCGAACTGAACAGCAACGGGTTCCAGCCCGACTTCGCCAGCTGGCGCGACATCACCTGCCAGCGACAGCGGGCTGCCTGGGGGCACCTGCTCGACCGCACGCTCGACTACCCGTCGATCGGCGGCCACACCTACGACGCCGACACGCTGGCGCCGCTGATGGCCCAGTACCAGTACGTCAACCATCCCTTCGAGATGGGCCAGTGGCCGCTGCACGCCGACAGCGCCGGGCGTTTCGGGCGGCCGGTGCTGGCCAACTCGGATCACCTGTTGGTCTTCACCGCCCCCGGCTACCTGCCCGAGAGCCGCCAGGTGCACGTCGATTCCGGGCCGGTCGATCTCGACGTGCCCATGCACCCCGGGGTGAACCACGCGCCCACGGCCGACGCCGGGCCCGACCAGACGGTCGACGAGGGCGACGCGGTGACGCTCGATGCCTCGGCCTCGTCCGATCCGGACGGCAACACGCTGCTCTTTTCCTGGACGCAAACCGGCGGGCCGCAGGTGGATCTGCAGAACGCTAGCGGTGCCAACCCCACCTTCACCGCGCCGTTCGTCATGGCCCAGACCGATCTGGTGTTCGAGGTGGTGGCCTCGGACGGCGAACTGGACAGTGCCCCGGACAGTGTTACCGTCACCGTCCGCGACGTCTACCCGTCGTTCAGTATTTCCTCCTCCGACACGCCGATGGACATCCCCGACAACGACTCCACCGGTATTGACAGCGTCATCCAGGTCGACACCGATTGCACCATCTTGCACACCTCGGTGACGGTCAACATCACCCATACCTATATCGGTGACCTGCTGGTGACGCTCGAAAGCCCCTCGGCCACGGTCGTCACGCTGCACGATCACCAGGGCGGTTCTCAGCATGACCTGAACCAGACCTACTACCCCGCCGAGTTCGACGGCCAGAGCGCGACCGGCGCCTGGACGCTGCACGTGGCCGACACGGCCTCGTACGACACCGGCACGCTGGACGGCTGGAGCCTGATGATCGACTGCCAGGCGACCAACCCGTGCGACACGCCGGCCGACTGCAACCTGCCCAACGTCGACCAGCACGGCTGCGTCGGGGGCCAGTGTACCGTGGTCTCCTGCGATAACGGCTTCGGCGACTGCAACGGCCAGGTCACCGACGGCTGCGAGGTGAACCTGCAGAACGACGCCGCCAACTGCGGGGCCTGCGGCAACGCCTGCCAGCTGGATCATGCCAGCAGCAGCTGCCAGTCGGGAAGCTGCGTGATCGCCTCCTGCCTGGGCACCTGGCTCGACTGCAACAACATCGCCGGCGACGGCTGCGAGGTGGACACGGCCAGCGACCCGCTCAACTGTGGTGCCTGCGGCTCGGCCTGCCAGCTCGACCACGCCGTGGCCGGCTGCAGCGGCTCCACGTGCGTGGTGTCGTCCTGCACCGGCACCTGGGGCGATTGCAACCAGCTGCCCGCGGACGGCTGCGAATACGATCTCTCTTCGGACATGCAGAACTGCGGGGCCTGCGGAGCCGTCTGCCAGCTCGACCATGCCAGCAGCCAGTGCCAGGGAGGCCTGTGTCTCATCGTCTCCTGCGACAGCGGCTGGAGCGATTGCAACGGCAGCGACGCCGATGGTTGCGAGTCCGACACCGCCAGCGATCCACTCAACTGCGGCTCCTGTGGGGCTGCTTGCCAGTACGCCCACGCCAGCGCCGCCTGCAGCGCCGGGCAGTGTTCGTTGCAGGCCTGCGATGGCGGCTTCGACGACTGCAACGGCGACGATGCCGACGGCTGCGAGGTGGAGCTGGCCAGCGACGCTGCCCACTGCGGCTCCTGCCAGAACGCCTGCAGCGTCGCCCACGGCACTCCCGGCTGCTCGGCCGGCTCCTGCGTGGTGGCCGCCTGCGACCCGGGGTTCGGGGACTGCAACTCCCAGGTAAGCGACGGCTGCGAGACCGGCCTGAACGATGACCCGCAGAACTGCGGCAGCTGTGGCCACGGCTGCAGCTTCGCCAACGCCGAGGCCGGCTGCCAGGCCGGCCAGTGCCGGCTGGGCGCCTGCCACGACGGTTTCGGCGATTGCAACGGCTCGGCCGCCGACGGTTGCGAGACCGCTACCGGCAGCGACCTGCAGAACTGCGGCAGTTGCGGGCACGCCTGCAGCTTTCCCAACGCCACCGCCTCCTGCGTGGCCGGGCAGTGCCTGCTGGACCAGTGCCGGGAAGGCTTTGCCGACTGCAACGGCTCGGCCGCCGATGGCTGCGAGGCGGAGCTGGCCAGCGACGAGGCCAACTGCGGCGCCTGCGGGGCGCTCTGCCAGCCGGCCCACGCCCAGGGTGGCTGCAGCCAGGGCAGCTGCGTCATTGCCTCTTGCCAGGAAGGCTTTGCCGATTGCAACCGGGACGGCAGCGACGGTTGCGAGGTGGACGTGGCCGGCGATCCGGCCAACTGCGGCGGCTGCAACTCGGTCTGCCACCTGGCGCATGCCCGGGCCGGCTGCCAGGCCGGCAACTGCCTGGTGCTCTCCTGCGAGGAGGGTTTTGCCGACTGCAACGGTGACGCCGCCGACGGCTGCGAGGTGTTCCTGCTCGCCGACGACGAAAACTGCGGCAGTTGCGGAACCTCCTGCCGGGGGGCCCACGTGGCCACGGGCGATTGCCACCAGGGCGTTTGCCGGGTGCTCGCCTGCCAGGAGGGTTTCGGCGATTGCAATGCCTCGGCCGCCGACGGTTGCGAGGCCGAGCTGGCCGCCGATCCGAAAAACTGCGGTGCCTGTGGCAACGTCTGCAAGTACGACCACGCCAGCCCCGCCTGCAACGGCGGCCAGTGCTCCCTGGGCGCCTGCCGGGAGGGCTTTGCCGACTGCAACGCCGACAGCGCCGATGGTTGCGAGACCCCGGTGAGCGACGATCCGGAGAACTGCGGTGCCTGCGGCAACGTCTGTGACTCCGGCCAGTCGTGCCAGGACGGCAACTGCCGGCAGACCTGCGCCGACAAGGACGGTGACGGGCACCCGTCGGCCGCCTGCGGCGGCGACGACTGCGATGACTCCAACCCCGACATCCATCCCGGGGCCCAGGAGACCTGCAACGTCAAGGACGACGACTGCAACGGCCGGGCCGACGACGGCATCGACTGTCCCGGCGGGGGGTGCTCCTGCTCGGCCGCGGCCGGCGGAACGGGTGCCTGGCCGCTGGGGTTGCTGTTGCTGGTGTTCCTGCGGCGGAGGAAGCGGCGGTGATAGCGATCGATGCCCCCGGCTGGGGACGGCGCCAGATCGAACACGTGGTGCTCGACTTCAACGGCACCCTGGCCTGCGATGGCCGGTTGCTGGCCGAGGCCGAGGAATTGCTGGCGCGGTTGAGCATCAAGGCCCGGGTGCACCTGTGCAGCGCCGATCATTACGGCACCGTGGCCGACGAGACCCGGCGTTTCGACCTGGCGCTCAAGGTGCTCAAGGGTGCCAACCACGCCGAGGAAAAGATGGAGTTCGTACGCCGACTGGGTCCCCTGCAGGTGGCCGCCGTGGGCAACGGCTCGGCCGATACCCAGATGCTGCGCGAGGCGGCCCTGGGCATCTGTGTCGTCGGCCCCGAGGGCGCCTGCCCGCAGACGCTGGTGGCGGCCGACGTCGTCTGCGTGTCCATCACCGAGGCCCTGGGACTGCTGCTGCACCCCGGCCGCCTGGCCGCCACCCTGCGGCGTTGATGCCGGCGGGTCCCCGGTGAAACTGGACATCTACCGCGGGGGTGGATATGCTGGCCGGCGGCAGGTGGTGAGATTGCCGGAGTAGGAGAGCAGGTATGCCGGAGGAGGCCAACAGCAGGTTGCTCAAGGAACTGAAGTTCCAGCTGGCGGTTACCCGGGCCATGCTGGGCACCCTGGACCTGGACCAGGTTCTCTACATCATCCTCTCGGGTATCACCCACGGTGAGGGGCTGGGATTCAACCGCGCCTTTCTGTTCCTCTCCGACGAAGGGCGGCGGGAGCTGAAGGCCTCCACCGCCGTGGGCCCGGCCAGCGACGAAGAGGCCCATCGCATCTGGGAAGACATGGAGAGCCAGCGGCTCGACCTGCCCACCCTGCTGGACGCCTACGAAACCAGCCGTCGCGATACCCGTACCCGCAACCTGGCCCAGCGCCTGGCCGGGTTCTCCATGCCCCTGTCGGCCTCGGCGCCACCGATGACGGAAAAGAGCGAGGAGGTGCCGGTCCAGGCCATCGTGGCCCGCTGTGCCGGCGACAAGAAGGCGTTTCATTCCAACACCATCAAGGCCGCCTACCACCCGCCGCCGGCGGCCGGGGAGACGGTGGTGCACTTTGCCAGGCTGGCCGCCGTACCCCTGATGCTGGGCGAGGAGGTCATCGGCGTCATCCTGGCCGACAATCTCTACGACCGGAAGAACGTCGACGAGGACAAGGTACGCGGCCTGACCACCCTGGCCAACCTGGCGGCCATCGCCATCGAGCGGGCCCGCCTGCACCGGCGCATCCAGGAGATGGCCTCCCTGGACGGCCTGACCGGGGTGGCCAACCGCCGTCACTACGAAAAACGACTGGAGCAGGAGATCGCCCGGGCCCGGCGCACCGGACGGGCGCTTTCCCTGATGGTGTTCGACATCGACAACTTCAAGAACTGCAACGACAGCCACGGCCACGAGTGCGGCGACCTGGTGCTCAAGGACCTGGCCTCGTTCCTGCGGGCCCGGGTGCGTGCCGAGGACCTGGTGGCTCGCTACGGCGGCGAGGAATTCGTGGTATTGCTCACCGGTGGTGCCTCGGGCAACGAGGCCTACCAGGTGGCCGACAAGCTGCGCCAGTACATCGCCTCGCAGAGCCTGGGAGGCCGGCCGGCGGGAGAGATAACCGTGAGCGTCGGGGCCGCCACCCTGGGCCCGGAAGATGTGGAAGGCGGCTTGTTGTTCCGCCTGGCCGACCAGGCGCTGTACCAGGCCAAGCAACAGGGCCGCAACCGGGCCGTCATGGCCCAGCCCGAGTGACTTCTCTCCCGGCATGTCCCTGCTCAAGCCGATATCGACCATAGATTCCCCGGGTGGTGGTTCCGCCTGGGGCAAGCTGTTGCTGGGATTGGTGCTGGGACTGGCCGGGGGGTTCCTGGCCGGTCGTTACCTGTACCCGGCACGGCCGAAGCCGGGCCGCCCGCCACCAGCCGCGGCCGAGCCCGGAGCTTCCCCGCTCAGGCCGGCACCCGGGCCGTCCCCTGTTGCCGCGGCGCAAGCGCCGGCGGCAGCCCCGGGTACCGCCGCCGACCTCCCCGACGCCGGTACGGCCGCCGGCGATGCACCGGCGGCCGCCGCGGAGGAGCTGCAACGGCTGGAAATCGTCCTGCAGAGATCCATCTACACCATGCTGGCGCGCCGCCTGCCGGGGCGCCGGGCCGACGTGCTCAACGCGCACCTGGGGCGCATCCTGGTCTGGTGGCTGGACCTGCGCCGGGACGTGGCCCGCGGCGACCTGCTGCAGGTGCTCTACCACCCTTCCCAGGACATCAACGAGTTTCGCATCCTGGCCCTGCGTTACCGCAGCAGCAAGCGCGGCTTCGACCGGCGGGCCTTTTTCTTCAAGCCGGCCGCTGCCCGTTACGGCCGCTACTACGACGAGGAGGGCCGGGAGGTGGAGGCACGCCTCACCCACAGCCCCATCGAGGAATACGAGCAGATCACCGAGCGCATGAACCTGGCCGGGCGCCGTCATCACGGGGTCGATTTCAAGGCCGACGAGGGTACCCCGGTGGTCTCTCCCTACCGGGCCCGGGTGATGCGGGTGAACTTCCACACCCGCATGAACGGCAACTGCCTCGACCTGCGCTACCTGCAAAGCGGCCGGCGGGCGCTGTATCTGCACCTGTCGCAGATCGCGCCGGGAATTCGTCCCGGGGTGATCGTCGAGGCGGGCCAGCGCGTCGCCCTCTCCGGCAACACCGGCCGTTCCTTCGCCCCGCACCTGCACTACGAGCTGCATTCCCCGCGCGGGCGGCTGCTCGATCCCTTCCTGGCCGAGCCCACCATCCACCGGGCCCTGACGGGCGCTGACCTGGAGGCGTTCAAGGTCCGGGCCGGGGAGCTGTCCAGTCGATTGGAGAGCAAATAGGGGCGATTTGTCGTATACTGGTGCCGGGCATGGCCGGGGAAAGAAAAGACGGCGGGCGGCCGCAATGGCAGCAAGAGGGCGAGGTGGCCACTCGACCCGACGACCGGGTTCGTCGCCCCCGCCAGTACCGGGTGGTGCTGCTCAACGACGACTACACCACCATGGAGTTCGTGGTCATGGTGCTCGTGGAGATATTTCATCACCCGCGCCAGCGGGCCATCGAGATCATGCTGCAGGTTCATCACCAGGGCTCGGGGGTGGCCGGGATCTATCCCTATGCCATTGCCGAAAGCAAGGCTCGCCGGGTGATGCAACTGGCACGCAGCCAGGGTTACCCGCTGCGCTGCACCCTGGAGCCGGCATGATCACCCGGGAACTGCAGCAGGCCTTCGCCCGCGCCCTGGCCGATGCCCGCCGCCGCCGCCACGAACTGGTCGCTCCGGAGCACCTGTTGCTGGCGCTGCTCGACGACGAGCGGGCCCGCGAGATCCTCGACGCCTGCGGGGCCGACCTGGACCAGCTACGCCAGCAGCTGGAGCAATTCCTGGATTCCCTGGAGGCCGTGCCCGGGGAACGCGAGTTCGAGGTGGAACAGACGGTGGCGCTCACCCGCATCCTGCAACGGGCGGCGGTTCAGGTCCAGTCCAGCGGCAAGGGACGCCTGGATGCCGGTGACATCCTGGCTGCGCTCTACCACGAGCCCGAGAGCCAGGCGGTGTACCTGCTCAAGTTGCAGGGTATCAGTCGCCTGGACATCATCGATTACATCGCCCACGGGGTGACCCGCACCCCGGAGCTGAGCCCGGCCGGCGACGGCGAAGAGGCGCCGGACCTCGACGAGCGCCCGGCCCGGGGCGATCCGCTGCAGGCCTTCTGCCGCAACCTCAACGAGGCCGCTGCTGCCGGGCAGCTGGATCCCCTGGTGGGCCGCGAGCGGGAACTCGAGCGCACCATCCACGTGCTCTGCCGCCGCCGCAAGAACAATCCCGTGTTCGTGGGCGAGGTGGGAGTGGGCAAGACGGCCATGGCCGAGGGGCTGGCCCAGCGCATTCTCCACGGCCAGGTGCCCGAACCGCTGCAGGGGGCGGTCATCTACGCGCGCGACCTGGGCGGTATCATAGCCGGCACCAAGTACCGGGGCGAGTTCGAGGCCCGGCTCAAGGCGGTGGTGCGAGCGGTCAGCGAGCAGGAGCGGGCCATTCTCTTCATCGACGAGATCCACACCATCATCGGCGCCGGGGCGGTCAGCGGCGGCACCCTGGATGCCTCCAACATCCTCAAGCCGGCCCTGGCCGACGGCCGCCTGCGCTGCCTGGGCTCGACCTCCTTCGACGACTTCAAGCGGGTGTTCGAGAAGGACCGGGCCCTGGCCCGGCGTTTCCAGAAGGTGGAGATCCCCGAGCCCGACATCGAGCTGACGGTGCGTATCCTCGAGGGATTGAAGAGCTACTACGAAGACCACCACCGGGTGAGCTATTCCCGGGCGGCCCTGCGGGCGGCGGCCGAGCTCAGTCACAAGCACATCAACGATCGCTTCCTGCCCGACAAGGCCATCGACGTCATCGACGAGGCCGGGGCGGCCGCCCGCCTGGCGGCCCGGCCCCGCAAGCTGGTGCGCCCGCGCGACATCGAGCAGGTGGTCTCGGCCATGGCCCGCATCCCCCCCCGTTCGCTGGAGAGTTCCGATCGCGAACGCCTGGCCACCCTGGCCGGCGATCTGCGCCTGGTCATCTACGGCCAGGACCGGGCCATAGACGCCCTGGTAGCCGCCATCAAGCTGTCCCGGGCCGGGCTGGCCGACCCGCAGCGGCCGGTGGGCAGTTTCCTGTTCTCCGGTCCCACCGGGGTGGGCAAGACCGAGCTGGCGCGGCAACTGGCCCGCCTGCTGGCAGTGGAGCTGATCCGCTTCGACATGAGCGAGTACCAGGAAAAACACACCGTCTCCCGGCTCATCGGCGCTCCGCCCGGTTACGTGGGCTTCGACCAGGGCGGCCTGCTCACCGACGCCGTCATCAAGCACCCGCACGCGGTGCTGCTGCTCGACGAGATCGAGAAGGCCCACCCCGACCTGTACTCGTTGCTGCTGCAGGTGATGGATCACGCCACCCTGACCGACAACAACGGCCGCCGTGCCGACTTCCGCAACGTCATCCTCATCATGACCACCAACGCCGGGGCTTTCCTGGTGGAGCGCGGCGCCATCGGTTTCGGTGAGGAAGGCCGCCAGGAGGACGGGGCCAAGGTCATCGAGCAGACCTTCCCACCCGAGTTCCGCAACCGCCTGGACGGCTGGATACGTTTCGATCACCTGTCGCCGGCGGTGGTCGAGCAGGTGGCCGACAAGCTGGTGGGAGAGCTCGAGGCCCAGCTGCTGGCCCGCCGGGTGAGCATCACCCTCTCCGCCGCCGCCCGTCGCTGGCTGGCGCGGCACGGCTACAACCGCCGCTTCGGGGCCCGGCCCATGGGCCGGCTCATCGATCGCACCATCCGCCGGCGCCTGGCCGACGAGATCCTCTTCGGCGAGCTGCAGCGCGGCGGCACGGTGGAGGTCGACGAGCGGGACGACGAGCTCACCTTCACCTTTTCGCCCGCTCCCACCGGCAAGAGCGGTGAGAAGGCCGGCGCCGCCGTGAGCGGCGAGTGAGCCGGCGGCGGTCTATTCCTCCACCAGGCGGTTGAGCACCAGTCCCCAGAAGTGCTCGTCGGCGCGCTCGAAGCGCCAGCCCAGGTGATTGCCGCAGCCGGCGCACAGGGCATGGCGCCAGAGAAAACCGGCAAACCAGCTGAATTCGCCGGTGGGATTACCGGCCGCCAGGCAACCCGGTGCCGAGGAAAACAGGCCGATCTCGAACAGCAGGCCGTGGGGGTTGAAAAAGGCATGCCGGTGCCGGCCCTCGATGGCCAGGGCCCGCCGGCTGGAGGTGATCTCTTCCCCGCAGGCCCGGCAGCGCAGCAACCGCTCGGGCTGCGGCAGCTCGTCGGCGTGGGCGGCCGTGGCCACTCCGCTTTCCTGCTCGCGGGCCTGCTGCAGCAGGTGCCAGTCGCACTCTCCCGCGTTCATGGGCGGATGTTACCACGAAACGACCGCTGCCCGGCCGGCGAGCCGGCTCAGCGGCGTCGCCTGGCCAGCAACAGGCCCAGCAGCAGCAACAGGGCCAGGCCCCGGCGGGGATCGCGGGTGGCGCAACCGCAGCCGCCGCCGGAACTTCCGCAGGTGTCCTCGCCTCCCACGCACACGCCCTGCTGGCAGGTATCGCCGCTGGTGCAGCTGTCGCCGTCGTCGCAGGCGGTGCCGTCCGCTGCCGGCTGGGCCGAGCACTGTCCGCTGTCCGGATCGCAGCTGCCCACCTGGCAGACACCGTCGAGATGGGAGCAGTCCACCTGCTCGCCGACACACCGGCCGGCCGCGCAGTGATCGCCCGAGGTGCAGGCGCTGCCGTCGTCGCAGTCGGCCTGGTTGGGGCTGTTTACACAACCGCTGGCGGGGTCGCAGGAGTCGTCGGTGCACACGTTGCCGTCGTCGCAGTCGAGTGCCGTGCCGCCCTGGCAGGAGCCCGCGGAACAGGTCTCGGTGCCGTTGCAGGCGTCGCCGTCGTCGCAGTCGGCGTCCTGGCTGCAGCGCTGGCAGCCGCTGTCGGCCGAGTCGGTCTGGCCGTCACAGTCGTTGTCGAGCCCGTCCGTGCACACGGCGTCGTCGTAGGGACCCTCGAAGTTGCCCCCGTGCACCGCCGCGTTGCCGTCGTCGCAATCATCGCCGCCGCAGTCGAGCGGCGTATGCCCGTCGCCGTCGGCATCGAGGGGGCTGCCGGAACAGCTGCCCGCGCTGCAGGTGTCGTTCATGGTGCAGGCGTCGCCGTC
>QMME01000088.1 GCA_003647095.1 Deltaproteobacteria bacterium | reverse complement strand
TCGTCCCCATGCGCGCGACCGACAACATCATGTGGACGGTCAAGTTCCGCAACGGCCAGGTCAAGCGCTTCAAGTTCCCCATCCGCACCACCCCCGAGGGCAAGGCCGAGCCGGCCGGTGGCTGGGGCAACGAGCCGGACATGGAGAGCCCGGTGCTGTTCACCGAGCCCGAGTCGCTGAAGCTCGACAAGGTGTGGACGAAGTAAGGCGAGGAAGGAGAGACAGCCATGGCGAACTTCGAGACCGTCGAGGTAAAAACCGATCTGTTGATCCTGGGTGGCGGCATGGCCGCTTGCGGCGCCGCCGTCGAGGCCGCCCACTGGGCGAAGAAGAACAACCTGAAGGTAGCCGTCGTCGACAAGGCGGCCATGGACCGCTCCGGTGCGGTGGCCATGGGCCTGTCGGCCATCAACCAGTACGTCGATCTCACCAGCGGCAACAACACCATCAAGGACTACGTGGACTACGTCCGCAACGATCTCATGGGTGTCACCCGCGAGGACCTGGTGGCCAACATCGCCCGCCACGTCGACTCCTCGGTGCACCTGTTCGAGAAGTGGGGCCTGCCCATCTGGAAGGACAAGGACGGCAACTACGTGCACGAGGGCCGCTGGCAGCTGATGATCAACGGCGAGTCCTACAAGGTGATCGTGGCCGAGGCCGCCAAGAACGCCATGGCCGAGCTGGGCGATCTGGGCGAGATCTTCGAGCGCGTGTTCATCACCCACCCGCTGGTGGACGGTGACCGCTGCGTCGGCGCCGTGGGCTTCTCGGTACGCGAAGAGAAGTTCTACGTCTTCAAGGCCCGGGCCGTGCTGGCGGCCATGGGCGGCGCGGTGCACGTGTTCAAGCCGCGCTCTTCCGGCGAGGGCCAGGGCCGCGCCTGGTACCCGCCCTGGAACTCCGGCTCCTCGGCCTTCTTCACCATCCAGGCCGGCGCCGAGATGACCTGCCAGGAAGTGCGCTTCATCCCGGTGCGCTTCAAGGACGCTTACGGCCCGGTGGGTGCCTGGTTCCTGCTGTTCAAGTCCCGCGCCACCAACGCCCTGGGCGAGACCTACATGCAGACCCGCCGTCCCGAGCTGGAGAACTGGGCTCCCTACGGCATGGTCAAGCCGGTCCCGGCCAACCTGCGCAACTGGCTGATGATGCTCGACGTCATGGAAGGCAAGGGCCCCATCTACATGCGCACCGAGGAAGCCATCCAGAAGATCGCCGAGAGCGAGGGCGACGAGAAGGCCGCCAAGAAGAAGCTCAAGGAGCTCGAGGCCGAGGCCTGGGAAGACTTCCTGGACATGACCATCTCGCAGGCCATCCTCTGGGCCGCCCAGAACATCCAGCCCGAGAAAGCGCCTTCGGAAATCGCCGCCGCCGAGCCTTACTTCATCGGCTCCCACTCCGGCGCTTCCGGCGCCTGGGTGTCCGGTCCCAAGGACCTGGCTCCCGAGGGCTACTTCTGGGGTTATGACAACATGACCACCGTCAAGGGGCTGTTCGCCGCCGGCGACGCTTCCGGCGCCTCCTCCCACAAGTTCTCCTCCGGCTCGCACGCCGAGGGACGCATCGCCGCCAAGGCGGCCATCAACTTCATCGTCAAGGAGAACCCGCCGGCCGAGGCCAACTACGGCGACCTCGACGCCCTGAAGAAGGAGATCCTGCAGCCGCTGGACAACTTCGAGACCAACAAGGACAAGACCACCGACCCGGAGACCAACCCGCACTACATCCTGCCGCGCATGTACATGATGCGCCTGCAGAAGATGATGGACGAGTACGCCGGTGGCGTGACCGCCCAGTTCACCACCTCGCAGAAGAACCTGGAGCGCTGCCTGGAGCTGCTCGGCATGCTCAAGGAAGACTCCAAGAACCTGGCTGCCCGTGACCTGCACGAGCTGATGCGCTGCTGGGAGAACGTGCAGCGCACCTACCAGGCCGAGGCCCACGTGCGCAGCATCCTCTTCCGCGAGGAGACCCGTTGGCCGGGGTACTACTTCCGCTCCGACAAGCCCAAGATGGACAAGGAGTGGGAAGTGTTCGTCAACTGCAAGTACGACGCCAAGACCGGCGAGTGGGAAATGAAGAAGGTGCCCATCAAGCACATCTTCTGATCCCGCGGAGCCGGAAACGGATGGACCAAGAGCAGTTCACAAGCCCCAGGCGCCCGGTGGGCGCCTGGGGCTTGCCTTGTCTGGAGGAAGACGACGACATGGCGCGACAGGCACCCATTCCTGTTTGCCCCCACTGTGGCACCCCCCTGCAGGCCTTCACCCTGCCCGACAACACCGGCTGGCAGGAGGCCGTGCAGTGGGCCTGCTTCAACGATGATTGCCCCTACTACCGTGACGGCTGGGAGTGGATGTGGTCCCACTACCGGGTACGCTCTTCCTACCGTTACCGCCTGGTCAACCGCGAGAAGAACATCGCCCAGCCGCTGGCGGTGTGGTCGCCGAGCGCCCTGCGCGACCGCATCGTCGCTGCCGCCGGTACCGGCAACGGGGATCCCGGCGGCACCTGAAAGAGACGTTTCCATGTCAAGCAAAATAGCCAATCCCGTGTCCGAGTTGCCCTATCCCCTGCGTGACAAGCGCACCCTGGAGGCGGGCCAGCAGTTCCGGTTCGCCTGTCATCCGGGGCTGGACTGCTTCACCGATTGCTGCGCCAACGTCAATATCCTGCTCACCCCGCTGGACGTGCTGCAGCTGTCGCGCCGGCTGGGCCTGGAGACCGGCGATTTCCTGCGGCGTCACACCCTGACTCCCTTCACCAAGGAATTGCAGCTGCCGGTGGTGGTGCTGAAGATGAACGACGACGAGAAGAAGACCTGCCCCTTCGTGGGCGACCAGGGATGCACGGTGTACCAGGCGCGCCCCTGGTCCTGCCGCATGTACCCGCTGGCCATGGCCCTGCCCCCGGCACGGGCCGGGCAGGAACCGGAGCCGATGTACTTCCTGTTCGAGGATGACTTCTGCCACGGTCATGGCCAGGGGCAGGACTGGACGGTGGAATCCTGGCAGGCCAACCAGGGCCTGGCCGAGCGCGATCACCTGGAGGAGGGCTTCCGCCGGGTGGTCACCCACCCCTGGTTCATCGGCGGCCGCCAGCTCGACATCCGCCGCATGGACATGTTCTACACCGCCTGCTACGACCTCGACGCCTTCCGGCGCTTCGTCTTCGACACCACCTTCCTGAAGAGATTCGAGATGGAAGACGAACTGATCGAAAAACTCCGCTCCGACGACGAGGAGCTGCTGCAGTTTGCCTTTCGCTGGCTAAGATTCGCCCTGTTTGCCGAACCCACCATGCAGGTGCGTCCCGACGCACCCGCGAGCGGGAGGAATCCATGAACACGACCGATAAACCCTTGCTGGTGCTCGGTGCCGGCATCGCCGGCATCACCGCCGCGCTCGAGGCGGCCGAGGCCGGCGGGGAAGTGTTGCTGGTCGAGCGCGAGCCCTACCTCGGCGGCCGGGTGGCGCGCAACCACCTGTACTTCCCCAAGCTGTGCCCGCCCCTGTGCGGCCTGGAGATCAACCTGCAGCGGCTGCAGCGCAACCCGCGCATTCGCGTGCTCACCTCCACCAGCCTGGTGGCCGCCGAGCGCAGCGGCTCCGGCTGGCGGGTGGTGCTGGAAAGCCGGCCGGCCTGGATCCGCGACAACTGCACCGCCTGCGGCGAGTGCGCCCGGGTCTGCCAGACCACCGTGCCCGACCCCTTCAACCTGGGCATGAACCAGGTCAAGGCGGTGCGCCTGCCCCACGCAGCGGCCTGGCCGCATCGTTACATCCTCGACCACGACGCCTGCAGCCCCGAGGAGCTGGAGGCCATTCGCCGGGCCTGCCCGGTGGACGCCGTCGATCTCCAGGCCCAGCCCACCCGCCAGGAGCTGGAAGTGACGGCCGTGATCGTGGCCACCGGCTGGCAGCCCTATTCCCCGGCCCGGCTCGACAACCTGGGCGCGGGCCAGCTGCCCGATGTCATCAGCAACGTGCAGATGGAGAGGATGGCGGCGCCCGGGGGACCCACCGACGGGCACATCAAGCGTCTTTCCGACGGTCAGCCGCCGCAGCGAGTGGCCTTCGTGCAGTGCGCCGGTTCCCGCGACGTCAACCACCTGCCCTATTGCTCGGGGGTATGCTGCCTGGCCTCGCTCAAGCAGGCACTCTACGTCAAGGAGCAACTGCCCGATTGCCAGGTGGACATCTATTACATCGACCGCCGCGCCCTGGGACGCAACGAGGACGTGCTCACCCGGGTGGAAGCCACCGAGGGGGTGCGCCTGGTCAAGGGCAAGGTGGGCGAGATCAAGCCGGCGGCCGACGGCAAGCTGTCGCTGCGGCTGGAAGACGTCGAGGCCGGCCGCCTGGTCGACGCCAGCGCCGACCTGGTGGTCCTGGCCACCGGCATGGTGCCCAACCTGGCGGTTGACGGGCTGCCGCTGGAGATTCCCCTGGATGACGACGGCTTCGCCCGGGACGACGAGTCGGCCCGCATCTTCGCGGCCGGCGTGGCTCGCCGCCCGGAGGAAGTAGCCGCCTCGACACGAGATGCGACGGGGGCCGCCGCCAAGGCCCTGGTGGCGGCGAGGAGGGCGTGAGATGGAAAAGGTCGGCGTATTCCTGTGTACCGGTTGCGGCATCGGCTCGGCCCTGGACTGCAGCAAGCTGCAGGAGGTGGCCAGCGAGGCCGAGGCCGCTCACTTCGCCACTCATGACTGCCTGTGCGGCAAGGAAGGCCGGGCCCTGATCGACCGGGCCATCGCCGAGGGCACCGTGGACGCGGTGCTGCTGGCCGCCTGCTCGCAGCGGGAAAAGGCGGAAGTCTTCCAGTTCGATCGCACCCGGGTGGCCGCAGAGCGCCTAGCCCTGCGCGAGCAGGTGGTGTGGTCGCACCCGGCCGGCGAGGAAGACACCCAGATGCTGGCCGAAGACCTCATGCGCATGTGGCTGGCCCGCCTGCAACGCGAGAGCCTGGCCAGCCCGCTGGAGGAACAGATCGAGCCGGCGGTGCTGGTGGTTGGCGGCGGCCTGGCCGGCCTGACCGCGGCCCTGGCCGCTTCCGGCCTGGGACACCCGGTGATCCTGGTCGAACGCGAGGAGAGGCTGGGCGGTCACCTGGCCGACGTCAAGGAGGTTCACCCCGAGCACCCGCCCTACGACGAGTTGCAGCCCAACCCGCTGCCGGAGAAGCTGGCCGCGGTGGAGGCCGACGACAACATCGAGGTGCTCACCGGCTGCCGGGTGGAGAAGATCGGCGGCCAGCCGGGCCAGTTCGAGATCACCCTGGCCACGGCCGGCGGCCAGCAGCAGCGCCGGGCCGGGGCCATCATCCAGGCCACCGGCGCCCATCCCTACGACGCCTCCAGGCTCGAGCATCTCGGCTACGGCCGTTCTCCCGACGTGGTTACGGCACCGCAGTTGGAGCAGATGCTGGCTGCCGGCAAGCTGGCCCGCCCCAGCGACGGCCGGCGCCCGGACAACATCGTCTTCGTGCAGTGTGCCGGCTCGCGTGACCCCGAGCACCTGCCCTACTGCTCCAGCGAGTGCTGCCTGACCACCCTCAAGCAGGTGGCCCAGGTGGGCCGGGATTTTCCCGACAGCCGTTGCCTGGTGGTCTACCGCGACCTGCGCGCCCCCGGCCAGTTCGAGCACTTCTACCGGGCGGTGCAGGAAAAGTCCCGGGCCGCCTTCACCCGCGGCCTGGTGGAACGGGTGGACACCGGCGGGCAGCACCTGCAGGTGTTCTACCAGGATCAACTGCTCAACGAGCCGGGCATGCTGGAGGCCGACCTGGTGGTCCTGGCCACCGGCATGGTGCCCAACTCGGCCGACGGCGAGGCCATTCGCGAGGTCATCGACGCCCAGGCCCGCATCGACAAGAACGAGTCGGAAAAGCAGGTGCAGGACGCCCAGAAGATCGTCGACGAACTGGGTCACCACCGGGGCACCGAGATCCTCAACCTGGAATACCGCCAGGGCCCGGACCTGCCGGTACTGCGTTACGGCTTCCCCGATTCCCACTACATCTGCTTCCCCTACGAGACGCGCCGTACCGGCATCTACGTGGCCGGGGCCCTGCACGCTCCCATGGACTACAGCCAGGCCCTGGAAGACGGCTGGGGCGCGGCCCTGAAGGCGGTGCAGAGCATCAGCCTGGCCGGCGAGGGACAGGCCGTGCACCCGCGCGCCGGCGACATCTCCATCGCCGATTTCTTCCTGCAGCGCTGCACCCAGTGCAAGCGCTGCACCGAGGAATGTCCCTTCGGCACGCTGAACGAGGACGAGAAGGGCACACCCCAGTACAACCCCCTGCGCTGCCGCCGCTGCGGCATCTGCCTGGGAGCCTGCCCGGAACGCATCATCTCCTTCCCCGAGTACTCGGTGGATTCGGTGGCTTCCATGATCAAGGCCATCGAGGTTCCCGACGAGGACGAGGAGAAGCCGCGGGTGATCGCCTTCCTGTGCGAGAACGACGCCCTGCCGGCGCTCGACGAGGCGGCCGCGCGCGGCCTCAAGTGGAACCCCTGGGTGCGCGTCATTCCCGTGCGCTGCCTGGGAGCCGTCAACACCGTGTGGATCGCCGACGCCCTGTCGCGCGGCATCGACGGGGTGATGCTCATCGGCTGTCCCTCCGGCGACGACTACCAGTGCCACTACATCCGCGGTTCCGAGCTGGCCAAGACGCGCATGTCCAACGTGCAGGAGACGCTGGAACGGCTCACCCTGGAATCCGAGCGGGTGCTGGTGGAGGAATGCTCGCGCCACGAGTGGCGCAAGGTGGTGGAGCTGATCGAGAAATTCGCCGAGACCATCGACGAGGTCGGAGCCAACCCGTACAAGGGCTTCTAACGGAGTGAACGCCATGAGCACGACAAGCGACACACGCAACGAAATGGTCCAGCGGGGCGCCGACAGTGTCTTTCGCTGTTACCAGTGCGCCACCTGCTCGAGCGTCTGCAAGCTGGCGCCCGAGGGTTCGCCCTTTCCCCGCAAGCAGATGCTGCTGGCCCAGTGGGGCCGCCTGGAGCGGCTGGCCGGGGACCCGGCGGTGTGGCTGTGCCACCAGTGCAACGACTGCACGGTGCACTGTCCGCGCGACGCCCGGCCGGGCGACGTCATGCAGGTCATCCGCGCCAAGGCGGTGGAAGACCTGGCCACCCCGCGTTTCCTGGGCAAGCTGGTGGGGCGGGCCCGCTTGAGCTGGCCGCTGTTGCTGGGCGGGCCGCTGCTGTTCTGGCTGCTGGTGCTGTATGCCCTCAACGGCCTGGCCATACCCCAGGTTCCGGTGGGCCAGCTGGTCTACGACCAGTTCGTTCCCCACTGGTTGATCTACCTGGTATTCTTCCCGGTGGCCGGCGCCGCGGCCCTGGCCATGCTCATCAGCGGCAGCCGTTTCTGGTCGAAGCTGCAGGGAGCGGGCGAGCGGCGCGGCACGCTGCTGGGCAACCTCTTGCCCGTCTTGTGGGAGATCGCCACCCATCGGCGTTTCGGCAAGTGCGACGCCGCCGGCGGGCGGCGCTGGGGGCACTTCTGGTTGCTGTGGGGCTTCGTGGGCGCGCTGGTGGCCACCACCCTGGCCATCGTGTCGCTGTACCTGCTGAACCACTACCCGCTGGAACTCGATCACCCCTTCAAGTGGGTGGGTAACGCTGCGTCCGCCATGCTGGTGGTGGGCGGCATCCTGCTGCTGGGCTACCGGCTCCGGGAGGACAGTCCCCTGGGCCACTCCACCGCCTACGACAACTTTTTCCTGGCGGTGGTGCTGCTGGTGGTGTTCACCGGGATACTCACCGAACTGGGGCGTTTCTACTTCCGGCCCTCGCTGGCCTGCAGCATATACATCGTTCACCTGGGGTCGATAGTGACCCTGTTCGGGACATTTCCCTATTCCAAGTTTGCCCACTTCGTGTACCGTACCCTGGCAATGGTGCACGAACGCATGACTGCGAGAACAAACTAACTCCAGCCCAAAGGAGGTCGTAATGAGCAAGTTGGTAAACCCCCATGGTAGCAAGGAGCTGAAGCCGCTGCTGCTGGACGGCGCGGCACGCGAGGAAGAGCTGAAGAAGGCACAGGGCCTGAAGAAGGTGCCCATGACCAGCCGGGAGACCTCCGATCTCATCATGCTGGGCATCGGCGCCTTCACCCCCCTGGACGGCTTCATGGGACACGACGACTGGAAGGGCGTCTGCGACGATTTCCAGATGCCCTCGCGTGACAAGCTGTTCTGGCCCATCCCCATCACGCTTTCGGCAGCCCAGGATTTGGCCGACTCCATCTCGGCCGGAGAGGAAGTGGCCCTGTGGGACCAGGAGACCGAGAGCATCATGGGCACCATGAAGGTGACCGAGAAGTACACCATCGACAAGGAACACGAATGCAAGCAGGTGTTCACCACCGCCGACAACGAGCACCCGGGCGTGAAGAAGGTCATGGCCCAGGGTCCGGTCAACCTGGCCGGCCCGGTGAAGGTGCTGTCGGAAAGCTACTACCCGGAGATGTTCAAGGAGATCTACCAGCGCCCGGCCGAGGCCCGGAAGATCTTCCAGGAACGCGATTGGACCACGGTGGCGGCCCTGCAGCTGCGCAATCCCATGCACAACTCCCACGCCTACCTGGCCTGGATCGCCATCGAGGTCTGCGACGGCGTCTACATCCACCAGCTGGTGGGCAAGCTCAAGCCCGGCGACATTCCCGCCGACGTGCGCGTGCGCGCCATCGATGCCCTGGTGAACAACTATTTCCGCAAGGAACGGGTGGTGCAGGGCGGCTACCCCATGGAGATGCGTTACGCCGGACCGCGCGAGGCGCTGTTGCACGCCGTCTTCCGCCAGAACTACGGCTGCAGCCACCTCATCGTCGGCCGCGACCATGCCGGCGTGGGCGATTACTACGGTCCCTTCGACGCCCAGAAGATCTTCCACGAGATTCCCGCCGGCGCCCTGGAGCTCAAGCCCCTGCCGCTGGACTGGACCTTCTACTGCTATGATTGCGGCACCATGGCTTCCATGAAGACCTGCCCGCACGAGGAGAAGGCGGTCATCGACGAACAGGGCAACCACGTCTCCGGCTCGCGGCTGCTGCTTTCGGGCACCATGCTGCGCAAGATGCTCAGCGAGAACAAGCCGGTTCCCAAGGAGTTCTCCAAGCCGGAAGTGGTGGCCATTCTCAAGGAGTACTACGCCGGCTTGAAGGAGAAGGTGGAGATCAAGCTGCACGGGGCCGCCACCGGCGACGTCAAGAAGTAAGCGCCGCTCTGGCCGGATACCGACTAGCGCGACCGGGCGCCAGACAGAACTGCCTGGTGCCCGGTTTTTTTCTATAGAGGCCTTGCACTGGTAAGTAAAGACAATGATCACACTTGAAAAAGTTCTTCCCTTCACCAGGTGGTTCCGGGGATACAACTCGCAGGCGCTGCGGGCCGACCTCATCTCCGGCATCACCGTGGCCCTGGTGTTGATTCCCCAGTCCATGGCCTACGCCCAGCTGGCCGGGCTGCCGGCCTACTACGGCCTCTACGCCGCCTTCCTGCCTCCCATGGTGGCCTCGCTCTTCGGCTCCTCCAACCAGCTGGCCACCGGACCGGTAGCCGTGGTATCGCTGATGACGGCGGCGGCGCTCGAACCCCTGGCCACCGCCGGCAGTCCCCAGTTCATCCAGTATGCCATCCTGCTGGCGCTGCTGGTGGGGGCCTTCCAGTTCTTCCTGGGAGTGGCCCGGCTGGGGTTGGTAATCAACTTCCTTTCCCACCCGGTGGTGAACGGTTTCACCAACGCCGCCGCCATCATCATCGCCACCAGCCAGCTGTCGAAGATCTTCGGCGTCTACGTCGACAAGGCCCCGCATCATTACCAGACCATCTGGCGGGTGGTCCTGGCCGCCTTTCACTACACCCACCTGCCCACCCTGGGCATGGCCGCGCTGGCCTTCACAATCATCTACGGCCTGCGCCGCATCGACCGGCGCATCCCCAACGTACTGGTAGCGGTGGTGGTCACCACCCTGCTGGCCTGGGCGGTGGGCTTCGAGGACAACCGCCAGGTGAAGCTGGCCGACATCGAGCCGGCACGGGTGCGCGGCCAGATCCAGCAGTACAACCAGCTGCTGGCCCAGAGGACTCACATAGAAAAGACCCGCCGGGAACTCGGGCGACAGGTGCAGGATCTGCTGGATCATTCCGTGGCGGTGGAGTCGGTCTGCAGCAGTTGTCACAGCCACCGCAACCTGCAGCCGCAGGCGACGGGGCCCGCCATCCGCAGCAGCGAGGCGGACGTGTTGTTGCTGCACCACTCTTCCGGCTTGCTCGATCTGCGCCTGCAGGAGCTGAAGCAGGAGATCGGACGGTTGCGCGCCGAACTGCGCGGCCTGCTCTTTCAAGCCACGCGCGGCGCCGATGAGCGGCTGACCTTCCTGCCCGCCGACCAGGTGCCGCCGGGACGCGAACGCCTGTCCGGCACCTGGCGCCTGAAGATCGGCAACGGCCAGCTGGGCGAGCAGCTGACCATGCTGGGCGGCGGTGCCGTGGTGGCCCGGGTGCCGCCGGGCCTGCCGGCCCTGCGCCTGCCCTTTCTCGACTGGTCGGCCATCTCCCGCCTGTTTGCCATGGCCATGATCATCTCCCTGCTGGGCTTCATGGAGGCCATCTCCATCGCCAAGGCCATAGCCGCCCGCACCCACCAGCGGCTGGATCCCAACCAGGAACTCATCGGCCAGGGAATCGCCAACATGGTGGGCTGCCTGGGCCAGAGTTACGCCGTCTCGGGATCCTTCTCGCGCTCGGCGGTCAACTTCCAGGCCGGGGCCCAGACGGGACTTTCCAACGTCTTTTCCTCGGTGGTGGTGGTGCTGGTACTGCTGTTCTGTACGCCGCTGCTGTACTACCTGCCCCAGGCGGTGCTGGCGGCCATCATCATGCAGGCGGTCATCGGGCTGGTCAACGTCTCGGGGTTCGTGCATGCCTGGCGGGCCAGCCGTTTCGACGGGTTGACCGGCGTGGTCAGCTTCATCGCCACCCTGGCCTTCGCCCCGCACCTGGAATACGGCATCTTCCTGGGAGTGAGCCTGTCGCTGGGAGCCTACCTGCTGCGCACCATGCGCCCCCACGTGGCGGAACTGTCGCTGCATCCCGACGGTTCGCTGCGCGACGCCCGGCGCTTCGGCCTGTCACAGTGCCGGCACATCGCCGCCATCCGTTTCGACGGCCCGCTCAACTTCGCCAATGCCACCTACCTCGAGGACGAGGTGCTCAAGGTCATCGCCGACATGCCCGAACTGCGGCACGTGCTCATCGCCGCCCACGGCATCAACGAGATCGATGCCTCGGGAGAGGAGATGCTCTCGTTGCTGGTGGACCGGATGCGGGATGCCGGCTACCAGGTCTCCTTCAGCGGCCTCAAGGAACAGGTCATCGACACCCTCAAGCGCACCCACCTGTACGAGAAGATCGGCGAGCAGAACATGTATCCCACCCAGTTGCAGGCGGTGGCCAACATCTATGCCCGGGCCCACTTGAACTCCGACGAAAAGAACTGTCCCCTGGAGGCCATGCGCCCGCGGGTGGCCGACCTGTCGCTGCATCCTGACGGCTCGTTGCGCGACGCCCGACGTCACAGCCTGGCACTGTGCCGCCACATCGCCGCCGTCCGCTTCGACAGTCCCTTGATCCTGTCCACCGCCCGCTACCTGGAAGACAAGCTGCACCAGCGGGTGGCCGAGATGCCCGAACTGCGCCACGTGCTCATCGCCGCCCACAGCATCAACGACATCGACGACTACGGCATCGAGTCGTTGCGACAACTGGTGGAGTGGCTGCGCACCCGTTCCATCAAGGTTTCCTTCAGCGGCTTCAAGGAAGATGTCTACGACAAGCTGCAACTGGCGGGGTTGATCGACTTCATCGGCCCGCGCAACATCTACCCTACCCAGCTCAAGGCGGTGGCGGCCATTCACGAGTCGGCGCACCGCGATTCCCACGAGGAACACTGCCCGCTGCTGGAGGTGGTGGCCGCCGACTAGGCCGCTTCGCCCGGGTAACCGGCCAGGGCCCGGGCGGTGTGCGAGAGGTCGGGGTGGCGCCGCAATTCGGCCGGCGGTCCCGAGAACAGCAGTCGCCC
>QMME01000087.1 GCA_003647095.1 Deltaproteobacteria bacterium | reverse complement strand
TGAACCAGCTCGGCGTCCGACACCGGGTGCTCGGCCTCCAGCCCGCCCGCGACCGGGCGTAGCCGGGGAAAGCTCACCGCCACCCGGGCGCGGGGAAAGCGCTTCTGCAGCCAGGCGGCGTGCCGGGCCAGCAGGCTGCCTTCCAGCATGACCGGCCCCAGCCCCAGCAGCGCCCCCACTCCCAGCGAGCGCATGCCGGCGCGCCCGGCGGCCTCGATGGCTCCCAGGCGGGCGGCGAAGTCGCGCTTGGGCCCGGCCGGGTGCAGGCGGGCGTAGAGCCCGGGCAGGTAGGTCTCCTGGTAGAGCGTCACGCCGTCCACCCCGGCCGCGGCCAGGCGCCGGTAGCCGGCCTCGTCGCAGGGGAAGATCTCCACCGACAACGAGGCCACCCGGGGCCGCAGCCGCTCGGCCACCCGGCAGATCTCGTCCAGGCCGTAGCGGGCCGGGTGCTCGCCGGTCAGCAGCAGGACGTGGCGGATGCCCTGCTCGACGAGGATGGCGGCCTGGCGCTCGGCCTCGTCGAGGCTCAGGCTGCGGCGCTCGATGTCGCGCCCGGCGGCGAAGCCGCAGTAGCGGCAGTGGTTGAGGCAGTGGTTGGACAGGTACAGCGGGGCGTAGAGGGTGACGGTGCGGCCGAAGCGGGCCAGGGTCACCGCCCGGGCGCGCCGGGCCAGGGGCTCGAGCAGGTCGCGGGCGGCCCGGGAAAACAGCGCCGGCGCGTCCTCCGGGCGGGGCTGCCGCCGGGCCAGTACCCGCTCCACCTGCCGGCGGGTGGCCCGGCGTACCTCCCGGTGCCACTGCTCGACGTCCAGCCGGCCCAGCACCTGGTCGAGAAACTCGCTCACCGCGGCTCCTCCTCCTCCCACAAAAACCCGGTGAGCGGCGATGAGGCCCGGGCCCGGGTGCTCTCGGCACCGGGGCCGGCCCGGAAGGCCTGCCGGCCCGCCTCCACCCCCAGGCGGAAGGCCCGGGCCATGGCGGCCGGGTCGTCGGCGATGGCGATGGCGGTGTTGACCAGCACCGCGTCGGCGCCCAGCTCCATGGCCGCGGCGGCGTGCGAGGGAAGCCCCAGGCCGGCGTCCACCACCACGGGCACGCCGGCCTGCTCGACGATGATGGCGATCTGTTCGCGGGTCTTGAGCCCCCGGCCGGTGCCGATGGGCGCGGCGAGCGGCATCACCGTGGCGCAGCCGGCCTCCTCCAGCCGGCGGGCCAGGACGGGATCGGCGTTGATGTAGGGCAGCACCACGAAGCCCTCGGCCACCAAAGTCTCGGCCGCCTTGAGGGTCTCCACCGGGTCGGGCAGCAGGTGGGTGGGCTCGGGGGTGACCTCGAGCTTGAGCCAGTCGATGCCGCTGGCCGCCCGGGCCAGCCGCGCCAGGCGCACCGCTTCGGCGGCGTCGCGGGCCCCGGAGGTGTTGGGCAGCAGGCGGTATCTCTCCCGGTCGATGGCGGCAAGCAGGTTGTCGCCGGGATCGTCCAGGTCAACCCGGCGCAGGGCGGCGGTGACCAGCTCGGTTCCGCTCGACTCCAGCGCCCGGGCCATCACCTCCGGGGAGGAGAACTTTCCGGTACCCACCAGCAGCCGGGAGCGGAACTTCACCCCGGCGATTACCAGCTCGTCGCTGTTGCCGTTGCCGTCCACCTAGCCGCCTCCCACCAGACGCACGATCTCCACCCGCTGGCCGGGCTGGAGCTTCACCTGGCCATAGTCGGCGGCGGGCACGATGCGCCCGTCCACCTCCACGGCGGTGCCCGGCCCGGCCACTCCCAGGCGTTCGAGCAGCTCCCCCAGCGGGGTGCCGGGCGCCAGCTCGGTGGGCTTGCCGTTGACCAGTATGCCTGGTTGTTCGCTGTTCATGCTCGCTCCCCGGCCGCGGTCGCCGCGACCCCGGCCGGCTCACGAGTACAGCACTTTCCCCGCCGCCTGACAAGGCCCGCCGGTCTTGTCCCCCCGGATTTTCAGGAGCGGACTTTGACGTGGATGCGCCAGGTGATACCATGGTGGCTGTTCTTGCCAACATCAAGAAAATGGAGGTTATGCGTGGAAGCGTGTCGTGAAGCCCGTGGAAGGACGGGTGCGTCGCCCGTCATCCTGCCGCGGCTGCGCCGTTGCCTGCTGTGCCTGGTGGTGCTGCTTGCGTTTTGCGGTTGCTCCTGGGTGATCGGGGTGAGGGAGGAGCGGAAGGACAAGGAGGGAGAGGGAGAACTGTGGGGCTGCCGCAAGGGACCGGCCGTCGCCGACACGGTGTTCGCGGCGTCGGGAGTCGTGCTGGCCACCCTGGGGGTGATCCTGGCCGACTACGGGAGCAAGCTGGCAGAGGGCCTGGCTTGCGGCGGCGACTTTCCCGAGAGCACCTGCACGACATCCGGGGGAGTCAGCACGGCGAACATGGTGCTGGCATATATTCCGGCCCTGATGTTCACCATCTCCGCCACCACCGGCTGGGTCTCCTACTCCACCTGCAAGGACGATCTCCAGGACCGGCCCGACAGCAGGCAGGCCTTCCTGCCGGGGAAAGCGTCTCCCCGCACCACCGTCTACGGCCCCCCGCCGCCGGCGAGCCTGGTGAACATCAGCTGGTAGGTCCCGCCAGCAGCACCAACAGCCCTTCTCCCGACCAGGCCGGGCAGTCGCCGGGAGTGCCCACGGGAAGGGGCGTTTGGAACCGCCGGGCCTGTCCCCGGGGTTCACGGAAGGCCGGCTTGGTGCCTCACCACTCGTCCGGCGGCATCCTGGTAACGGGCCCGCCGTCGGACAGCTGCCGCAGCGTCACCGGGATCCCGTCACCGTCGATGTCCGCCCGGGCCTCGATCTCGAAGCCCCGCTTGCCGACCAGCCTTATCGAGTAGCTGAAGTAGGTCTTGCCGGGGTTGAAGCCCAACCGCTTGAAGCAGCGGCTCCGGCCCCAGGCGACCGCCTGGCCCCGCGGCACCTGCCGGGGATGCGGCTTGCAAGCCAGGTAGCGCTTGTGGCGCTTGCGGTAGGCATGCTCGAGGCGGACGAGTTCCTGGATGTTCGCGTACCCCTCGGTGAGCTTGGCCTTCCTGGTGTAGTCGATGAACGCCGGTATGGCCACGGCGGCCAATATGCCGCCGATGAAGCCGGCACCGGCCAGTGCACTCTGGGAAGCCGAAAAGGTTACGCGCCCGGCGCCGGTGGCAACCGTTCCCTGGCCCGGCCTCGGCGGCAGCAGCACGTCTATCGTCTCGGCCAGGGCCTGCTTGTCCCGCAGCAGCTCGCGAAACTGCGGTGGCACCTCGGGCATTGCGGTCAAGTCGAGCGCCAGGAAGAACTTGGCGTAAGCACGTACGAGCCTGTGCCCGCCTTCCAGTCCCTCCTTGATACCTTCCAGAATCATCTGCCAGGCGCCGAGGGCCGTACGCCCGGCCTGGACGGATATCTCGGACCTCTTGCCGACCTCCAGGCGGACTCGCCGCAGGCCGTCCAGAAGCGGCATAAACATCCTGGCGTCTTTCTGGGAGTAGAGATGATCCACGAGCCAGCCGGGAGGAGAGAAGTCAACCGCCAGCAACTGGCCGTCATCGAGTCGCGGCAAGATCCCGCGCCTCCCGCCCTTCAGCGCCAACTCGATGCCCCGCTGGTTGCCGAGCAGCAACTGGCCGTCCGGAGCCTGAAGCGTGTACTGGTCGCCGCTGCGGCGTGCCTTCCTCCCGGCGATCTTGGTCGGAGTGCCGGCGTTGGGCAGGCGCTCCACGACGCCGGCAGGCAGGTTTCCCATGACCGAGAGGGCCCACGCCGGTTCGCCCTCCTTCTCGATAACGACCCCCAACCATGCCGCTTCCACGTCCTTGGTGGGATCGAACCCCACCTGCACGGACGCGGCGGAGGCCATGGTGAACGCGAGATTGGTCTGGGCCGCTACCTGCTGCGCGATTTGCGGGTGTCGGACGAAGATGGGCAGTTTCTGCATTTCGGCCGACCATTCCTTGAGCTTGTCGGCGAGTGCCGCCGGCTTCGCTCCCACGACGAGGTGGCTGCCGGCGGGAATCCACGGTGCCTCCCCCGCCCCTGCCGGACCGGCGCAGCACAACACGAGCGCCAGATTTGCGAGCATCGCGAATCTTCTCATGTATCTCTCCTTTCCTCCTGCCGGTTGGATTTCGCCGCGCATTGTTGCACATCCGCTCCCTGAAAACTATTTCCCTGGCACCTCGTCCGGCCTCGGGCCTGTCCCCGCGTTTCCCACCCCGGAACCCCCCGAGACCCCCGGGCCTGTCCCCGCGTTTCCGGCATCGTCCCGGTTCGTAGCCGGAAGGTGTGCTCAGTAGACCACCTTCACGGCCAGGCGCTCGTCGAGCAGCTGCTGGTTGAGGAAGTGGCCCCGGTCGAAGATCTCTTCCTTGCTTTCCACCCCCGCCCGGTGGAAAAGATCGGCCACGTAGCGGGCGTAGGCGTCGGTCTTGTAGGTCTTGACGGCGACGGTGCAGGTGCCGGTCGGCTAGAGGTCGAAGATCACTGCCCGGGACTTGACTGTTGCTGGTGAAAAGAAAAAAGATGCACGGTAGTCTCTTCCGTGGTATTGAAGATCGTGAGAGGGTAACATGCCAGGAAACAAGAGCAAAACCAGGGCGAGGGGTCACGAGAGATTCCCTTATCCGACGATAATCGAAGCACTGTGCGAGATCCACTTCACCTTCCCCAAGGGACAGCAATGGGAGAGTTCATTCCTGGGTGATTTTTTCAAGACGGTGCAGAAAGACTTCCCCATCATGGAGCCTGTCCAGCAAATGGGTGTCTCTGTTGAATTTGGACCGCAGGGAATCGGTCAACGCCTTGTCCCTGGTCAACAGAAAGCGAGATACCTCCAGAAAAACCGGAAGCTGATGCTTCAACTGTCCGATTCCATTTTCACCGTCAATCGAATCGAAGGATATCCCGGTTGGGTGAGGATGCGTCGAGATATCGCCAACGGTTGGAAGCAAGCGGTCAGTGTTTTGAGCCCTGCGAACATCTCCCGGATCGGATTGCGTTACATCAATCGACTTCCCCGGAACGGTAGAGGTCAGACACCTGGTTATTGGCTAAAATCGAATGAGTACATACCCACCGCAGTTCTGAGTTCCCAGAGGGGGCTGTTGTCCAGGGTTCAGGTTCAGAAGAGTGAGCAGAGCAGGACCATTGTAACACTGGCGGACATGCCGACACCTGCAGACGCTCCCGGCAGCATGATCTTCGACATCGATTGCATCCACATTGAAGAAATGGAACCGACGAACAAGAACCTTCGCAGGCAAATCGATGGACTCCACGAGGAGGTATGGAGCGTCTTTTCATCCGCGATGACAAGGAACCTCCAGCGGCTCCTGAAGACGGGGAAGGCGTAATGGAAAGCAATCTCCAGTTCACTGGTGGGTCCGGGTCGGTCGTTCCTGTCCGCTATGAGGATGTTGAGCCAAATCCCTTGATGGACGGCCTGGACGCAACTCTTGGAGCAAGGCAAGAATACCTTTTCAGTAAGTTTCTCGCTGACTGGGTCAACGCCATCAACAGTTCCGTCAGCCTGGGCTCTTTGAAATCCCCTCCAGCACGAACCCAACCGAGCATTGGCCGGGAAACGAATCACTCCGCAGCGCTCGAGGTTCTAGAATCCGTTCTGGCCGATGACAGGCCGGACGACAAGAAGAAGTGGGAAGTATTAAAACAAGAATTACAGAAGGACAGGACTTCATCCCGTAAACTGTTCAAATGCTCATGAAGGTCTACTTATTGGACACGGGAATCCTGGGGAAAATCACTTACCCAACAGGCAAGGGAAACAAACCCGTCGTCCAGTGGTTTCAGGATATGCTTACCCGGAAGAAAGAATTCCGGATCCCAGAGATCTGCGATTATGAGCTGAGGAGAAAGCTCCTGCACCTGAAATACACGCGTGCAGTTCAGCTTCTCGATGACTATTGCTCGACCGTTGGATACCTGCCCATCAGCACAGAGGCGATGAGATTGGCTGCAGAGCTATGGGCGGAATCAAGGAGCAAGGGAAAACCGACGGCTCCGCCGGAAGCCCTGGATGGTGATGTCATTCTTGCGGCACAGGCCCGGGTGTTGGCCCAGGCGGGCTTCCAACCGATTGTGGTAACGGAAAATGTAGGTCACCTGGCGTGGTTTACGGACGCCCAGGAGTGGAAGAACGTAAACCCCGCGGTTGCATAAGCAACTACGGGGTTGCGGTGCAGCAGGTCGAGCCGGTTGTTTCGCCTGCGCCCAGCACAACGGTAGAGATCATTTGTTCACGTCCACCAAGACCCGGTGGAGCGCGTCCCGTGACAACACGTCTGCATTCTCCCCGCCGACTCACTCGCCGGTCTTGCCGTCGCCCAGGGAAGCGGCGGCGCCCGTCTTCTCCCAGCGGGCGCCCCGTCCCCGTCCCCGGCACACCACCCAGCCTTGCGACTTGAGGCGCGCCAGGCTCCTGCGGACCGCGGACTCTGAAAGCTCGGGAAACGCCCGGCGCAAGTCGGCGACGGTGAAGCTCCCGGGCAGCCGCTCGATAATCTCCCTGCTCTTCGCCGCCAGGGAGCGCCGCGGCGGCGCTTCCCATTCAGCGGCCGACTCCGCCACCACGGCGAGCTGCTCCGACGGCCGGTCCTGCCCGGCGGCCGCCACGGTGAAGAAGTATCGCTGCGTCCAGAAGGCTGCCAGCTTGCGGTTGCCGGCGAAGATCACCTGCAAGCGCGGGTGGGCGTGGCTGATCTCGGCGATCACCCGCGACAGGAATGCCGGCGGGAAGTATCCCTGGAGGCGCTTGGGGTTCAGAAAGTCGGCGTAATTGGCCTCGATCACCAGGGCGCAGTGGCGCCAGGAGGCAAGCTCGGCGAGCTGCTGGTGAAAGGCGTCCAGCCGTCCCACCGAGGCCACGAAGTCATCGAACGTCTTTCTTTCCACCACGGCGATCAGCTCCGCTCCTTCACCCAGCAGGGCATAGTCCCCCGCGGGAAGCTGCTCGCGCAGGATGTCGGCCCCAGGGAACCGCCAGTGGTATCTCTCCCCGGCATCTATCACCACCCGCATCTTGTGTCGCAGGTATCGACCCACGCTGGCCCTGGTGCGGCGCTCCTTCAGGCCCTTCTCGGTGCGCCAGAAGATCTGCTCGTACTCTCCCGGGCGCGACTTGTATCTCTTCTTCAGGAACAAGAAGTCGCATCTCTTGTTCTTGGCCCGGTCGAGAGCCACGATCAGCCGCTTGCCGTACCGCTTGAAGGTGGCCACTCCCACCCGCTCCAGCTCGTCGCCGGCCGCTTCCCATTGCTCCGAGCGATCCCTCAGGCAGAAGACGTTTCCCTTCGACCCCGGCCACCTTTCCTGCACCCACAGGCACAGCAGTGCCCGCTCCCCCTCCAGGACGCTCACCCGGTAGGGAAATCGTGGATTGCCGGTGGATTCCAACACCCATTCGAGTCGGGACATGGGGAGATGATATTGGATACGGGCGGGTGGGCGCAACAGGGGGGTTGCCTCACTCGCCTGACATGAGCCGCGCCAGCAGGCCTTCTCTCGACCAGGCCGGGCAGTCGCCGGGAGTGTCCACGGGAAGGGGCGCTTGGAACATCCGGGCCTGTCCCCGCGTTTCCCGGGCGGCGGCGACATCACCGCAAGCGGTTCAGTAGACCACCTTCACGGCCAGGCGCTCGTCGAGCAGCTGCTGGTTGAGGAAGTGGCCCCGGTCGAAGATCTCTTCCTTGCGTTCGACCCCCGCGTGGTGGAAAAGATCGGCCACGTAGCGGGCGTAGGCGTCGGTCTTGTAGGTCTTGACGACGACGGTGCCGCAGCCGGCCAGCGTCTTTTTGACGAACTCCTTCGCCCGCCGTCCCGCCGGGGTGCCCAGCTCGGGGGTATCGACCCCGCGCAGGCGGATCTTTTCCGACTTCCACACGGAAAAGCCCAGGTCGATGCGCACCTGCAGGGTATCGCCGTCTATCACCCGCTCCACCTCTCCGGCGTAGGTGTGCAGGCCCGAGCGCGGGCGTTCCAGGCGTTCTGTTCCCGGCGCCGAGGCGCGGCTGCTTTCGAACAGGCGGCTCTTGATGGCCCGGCGCAGCTTGCGTGCCGACCAGTTGTGGCTGGCTGCCTGCTGCAGGTAGAAGTCGCGGGCGGCGGGATCCTTGAGCGGCAGCAGCTCCACGTGGGCGGCCCAACTCAGGCCGACCTGCCCGGCGGCCCCGGCCGGCACGCCTTCCGGGAAGGCCTGGTAGAACCTGAGCGCGCGCCACAGCACCGTCCTGGTCACTCCAACCTCCCGGCCCAGCCGTTCGAGCAGCCCGGTCACCTCCCCGGGGGCGATTCCGGCGCACTCCGGGGCGAGCTTTTGGCCCATGAGCCAGTAGGTGCGGGCGCGGATCTCGCCGAGCGCCCGCCCGGCCTCGTCGCGCGCCTGGTCGAGCAGCCGGCGCAGCTCGTCACAGAGGCGGCGGTACTTTTGCAACTCTTTCGGTAGCGTTTTTTTCGACACCTTGGCGGTTTTTGACATGTCCATATGATACATACTCTTAGGACATCTTCAAGCATTTTTTCGACATGTTCGACTGTCGAAAAAATACGGCGTAAACCACGCCGCCCATCCCCAACTCCACCGGGCCTGTCCCCCGGGGGTTTCAAGGCCGGGCGGCAGATCCTGCGGCCACCTCCGGTGGCCGTAGCTGTTTTTATTGCAAGCCCCCCCTGCCTCCTTCCCACGGGGAGTTCAGGTCAGTCCAGGAACACCTTGATACTGATGTCTTCGTCGAGCAGTGGCCAGTGAATGCCGTAGCCGGCGGGGGAGATTTCAAACTTGTCCAGCTGCTTCCGGGATGCACTCGCCAGTCTGGGGAACCAGGCAATGGGAACCGAAATCTCCCGTCCATCGCTGAGGATTGCGGTGATTGTATCCTTGCCCAACCGCAAGTTGATTATCGCCGGGTACTCGCTAGTCTTTCTTGCCGGTAAACTCATTCCATTTCTCCAGTAAGAGATCCAGGTTCTTCTTCACCAGCGAGATGATCTTTCTCTGTTCCGAGGCGGAAAGACGGTATGAGAATTCCACTGACATTTCAGGAATCCACACTTTCATTTCGCCGCCCTTGCCGGTGATGTGAACGTGGGGAGGCTCGTTGCCTTCATTGGAGTAGAAGTGAAATCGGAAGCCTGCTTCCCTGAACACTGTCGGCAATGCATCCTCCGTTCTCGCCTTGCTCGATTCTACCTGCACCTTGCACGCCATGTCCAGCCGGATCGCCCCCGGGCAGGAGAACCTCCACACGGAAAAGCCCAGGTCGATGCGCCGGGTCATGAGTAACAAGTTGTGAGTCTTGCCCATGCTCGCCGAACGAAGGAGCCCCAAACCCCACCGGGCCTGTCCCCGCGGTTCAGGCCCCGATCCCCCCTGCCCGCCCGGGCGGGCGGGGCAGCGGCAGGCGCCCGGCAAGATCTCGGCCGGCGCGATCCGGGATGTTGACGGGGCCGGCGGGGCTGTGGAAGCATCGCGGCATGCTACCCGGACGTGCGACGGTGTTGGTGGTGCTGCTGGCCCTCGGTGCGGGGGCCTGCAGCGAGGAAAAGGCAGGGACCAGGGGCGCCGGCGACGCCGGGGCGCAAGCGGCCACGGCTCCGGCAGCGGATGAACGGGCGCAGGAGGACCTGGCGGGGATCCGCGCGCGGGGCAGGCTGCGCTTCCTGCTGCCCGGGCGGCAGGAGCCGGAGACCTTGCCGCGCAGCGGCTTTCCGCCCGACCTGGAGCGGCGGCTGGCCGAGGAGTTCGCCCGCAGGCTCGCACTCGAGCCGGTGCCGGTGGAGGTCGATTCCTACCAGGCGCTGATTCCCTCCCTGCTCGAGGGCCGAGGAGACGTGCTGGTGGCCTCCCTGACGGTCACCCCGGAGCGGAAAAAGCTGGTGTCCTTCACCACCCCGGTGGCGGTGGTCAGCGAACAGGTCGTCACCCGCCAGGACGACGACCTGTCCGGCCCCGCGGGCCTTGCCGGGCGCACCATCGCGGTGCGCAAGTCGTCTTCCTACTGGAGCACGGCGCGGGGGCTGGCGAAGAAATACCCCGGGCTCCGGGTGAAGCCGGTCCCGGAGAATCTCGACACCGAGCAGGTCCTCTACCGGGTGGCCCGGGGCGAGCTCGATCTGACCCTGGCCGACTCGAACCTGGTCCAGGCGGTCTCCGCCTACACCCCGGGGCTGAAGGTTGCCTTCGCGGTGGGCGGCCCCCGGCTCCTGGCCTGGGCGGTGCGGCCCGAGGCGCAGAGGCTCCGCCGGGCGCTCGACGAGTTCCTCAGCGAGGTGCAGCTGGCGGAGCCGGCCTCAAAGACATACCGGGGAGACTTGCCCGCCATCGCCAAGCGCCGGGTGCTGCGGGTGCTCACCCGCAACTCGGCGGCGACCTACTTCCTGTGGCGCGGGGAGCTGATGGGCTTCGAGTACGAGCTGGTGCGCGAGTTCGCCAGGCGGCACGACCTGTACGTGAAGCTGGTGGTGCCCCCCTCGCGCGACGACCTCATCCCCTGGCTGCGGGAGGGAAGAGGCGACCTGGTCGCCGCCGCCCTGACCATCACCGGCGAGCGCCGGGGCCGGGGCGTGGCCTTCTCCCGGCCCTACAACTACGTCACCGAGACGGTGGTCTGCCGCCGCGACGACGAGAAGTGCCCGGCCGGGCCCGCCGGGCTGGCCGGGCGCACCGTCGTGGTGCGCCGGAGCAGCGCCTACTGGAAGACCCTCGCCCGACTGCAGGCCGACGGGGTGGCGCTCACCCTGCAGGCGGCGCCCGAGGAGTTCGAGACCGAGGAGATCATCGCCCGGGTGGCCGCGGGTGCGTTCGACCTGACGGTGGCCGACAGCCACATCGTCGACATCGAGCTGACCTACCGCGACGACATCAAGAGCGGCTGCGCCCTGGGCGGGAAAGTCGCCCACGGCTGGGCCCTGCGGGCCGACAATCCCCTGCTCAAGAAGGCCGTGGACAGGTTCTTCGACAAGGAGTACCGGGGCGTCTTCTACAACATCATCCGCAGGAAGTACTTCCACAGCCCCCGTTCCATCAGGAAGCGCACCGCCGAGCGCGCCGCGCGCACCGGCCGCATCTCGCCCTTCGACGAGCTGTTCCGCAAGTTCGCCGGCCGCTTCGGCTTCGACTGGCGGCTGATCGCCGCCCAGGCCCACGTCGAGAGCCGCTTCGACCCGCGGGCCCGCTCCTGGGCCGGCGCCCGCGGATTGATGCAGGTCACCCCCGGGACCGCGAAGGAAATGGGCTTCGCGGACGCCACCCGCCCCGCGGACAACGTGCACGCCGGGGTGAAGTACCTGGCCCGGCTGCGCGGGCGGTTCGCCGAGCGGCTCCCGGTCAACGTGCGCAACTGGTTCGCCCTGGCGGCCTACAACGCCGGCTACGGCCACGTGCTCGACGCGCGGCGGCTCGCCCGGCGCCAGGGCTGGGACCCGGACCGCTGGTTCGCCAACGTCGAGCGCGCCATGCTGCTGCTCAGCCGGCCGCGCTACGCCCGCACCGCCCGCTACGGCTACTGCCGCGGCTCGGAGCCGTTCGAGTACGTGCGCCGCATCCGCGACCGCTACCGGGCCTACCTGCGGGCCAGCCGACCCTGAGCCGCAGCGGAAAAACCGTTGCCGTTCCGCCCCCGCCTTCGCTGCCAGTGTTCGTGGGACCCTCGCCGGCTCAGAAAACAGCGCAGCCTTGCCGCCTCCCCCGCTCGAGCAACCCCACCGGGCCTGTCCCCCGGGGTACCCCGTACCCGTCCTCCGGGAGCGCTAGGGCAATTCTTGTCTAATCCAACGAAAAAAGTTATTATGGGGAAGAATCGTAATGCGCGCGCGAGACGATTGTGTTTGAATGTAATGACTAGCGTTGTTTTTGGGGAGAATTGTAACGCCATGCGGGCCATCGAGTACATCAAGTACCTGGCATCGAACGGGGTCCATCACTTCTCCTCTTCGGAAGCAATGGAGGCCATTGGAGGCACCCCCCCTGCGGTGCGCGCCCAGCTTCGTCGCCTGAAGCGGCAGGGTCTGATAGCGGAGCCGTTGCGCGGCTTCCACGTTATCGTCCCGCCCGAGTACATGCGCCTGGGCTGCTTGCCGGCAGACCACTTCATCCACCAGCTAATGCAGAGATGGAGCGAGCCCTACTACGTCGGCCTGCTCAGCGCGGCCGAGCGTTACGGGGCGGCCCATCAGAGGCCACAGGCGACCCAGGTCATGGTGCGCAGGAACCGCAAGGCCATCGCCTGCGGATTGGTTCGCATCGTGTTCATCGCCCGAGGCGATATCGACAGGATGCCGGTCAGGAAGTTCAACACCCCCCGCGGCGTGCTGCGCTACTCGACTCCAGAGGTGACGGCGCTCGAGCTGGTGGGCTACCCGGGCCATGCCGGAGGGCTGAGCAATGTCGCCACTGTGCTCTCCGAGCTGGCCGAGGAGTTGGACGCCGAGAAGCTGCTCGAGTCCGCGGGGCTCTGTCCCGTGAGCTGGTCCCAACGGCTGGGACATCTGCTGGAGCAGGTCGGACAGGGTGATCTCGCACAGACCCTCGTACCCTTCGTGCAGGAGAGCGCACGGAGCTACACCTCCCT
>QMME01000086.1 GCA_003647095.1 Deltaproteobacteria bacterium | reverse complement strand
TCTATCAGTTTGACCAGGGGGCTGGAGGGTCTGAGGATCTCGTAGACCACCGTGGGACGGTTGCGTTCGAAGCCCCGGAACACCACCAGTCCCACCTGGCGGAAGATGTGCAGCGGACCCTTTTCATCGAGCGGTATACCGATTACCAGGTTGAGCACTTCCTGCTCGAAGAAGAAGCGCTCGCGGATCTCCGGATGCAGCTCCTGGGGACGAATGTGCACCGGGAAGAAACGGCGGGAATGACGGCACTGGCGCAGGTAGGCTTCCAGCGCCGGGCCGCTGATGGCCTCCCCGAGGTTGTAGATGTCGGAACGGACGCTCTGGCCGGCCTTGCTGTCCGGCGCCTGGCTTAGTTCCCGGCGGGCCTGGCGGTCGAACAGGTTGAGAAAGCGCTGGTAGGCCTCCGCGGATGCCTGCTGCCGGGCCTGCTGCCAGGCCTGGTAAGTCTCCGGCTCCATCTCCAGCTCTCCCACCGGCCTGATGTAGACCCGGAAGGGAAGTTCCAGCTTGGGATTGCCCCGTTGGGCCCGCGCCGTCTCCAGGGCATGCATGAGCTGGCGGCGTACCGCCTGGCTGCGGGCCGTTCCCCGGGCGGCCTCGTTGATGCGTTCCCCGACGGAAACCCGCAGCTTGCCCCAGGTCTCGTCCTCGATGCCAATCCACTCCGGGGCGGCCCCGTAGGCAATGAACAGCCCGGCTTCCAACTCCGTGCCCAGCTGGATGTGGCGCTCTTCCTCCAGGGCCTGTACCAGGCTCAGGTCCTCTTCCAGCAATTCGCTCTTGCGCTGTTCGATACGGCGCACCTCGTCGAGCAGGGGCCGGCAGGCCTGGTCCACCAGCCAGCGTCGCTCTTTCTGGCCGACCCGGCCACCGGCGAATTTCTGCAGGCGAGCCCGCAGTGCCTGCACTTCCTTGCTGCCGGCGGCCGGCCGGGGCCAGACGGAGTCGTCGCCGTCCAGTCGCTCGAGCAATGACCGAGCCAGTTGCCGCGGCTCCAGTGAGCCCAGCCGGAACACCTCTTGCTGGATGGACTTCATGGTGCCGTTGAGACTCTCGACCTCCGCCAGGATGCTGGAGCGCTGCTGCTCGATGCGCTGGCTGGCCTGGCGCAGCAACTCCTTGCTGGCCAGGGGGGCGTTTTGCTCCAGGCGACTGCGGTAACGGCTGAAGACCGCCTGGATGTCGCCGGCCAACTCCACCAGCGCCACGATGCTGCCCGAGAAAGCCACGGCGTCGCCGAGCAGGTTGACCAGCTCGATGCTCTGCTCCTGGGGCAGCAGGGAAGCGCCGCTGCGGTACTTCTTGGCGGCCTCGAGGATGGGTTCGTAGAACTCCTGGCGCAGGAAGTCGGCCATGGACAGTTCCTTGGCCCGGGCCGTGAGCCTGGTGTAACCCTTGATATCCACGAACAGCTGGCCCAGCTCGGCCACCACCCGTACTTTTACCAGCGGCTTGTCGTCGTCGCCCAGGCGGTAGAGCTTGCCGTCCTCGTACAGGCGCAGCAGCTTGTCGGCGTTCATTTCCTGGCGGCGATCCCGCAGGCGGGCCCGGGCCTGCTGCAGGTGGGTTGCCGCGAAGTCGTCGAGCCGCCGGAGCAGGAAACGTTCCACCAGTTCCTGCAGCATCACCCGGTTGCGTTCCCGGGCTTTCTCCCCGGCTCCGCTTTCCAGGTGTTGTTCCAACAGCAGCAGCAGGCGCCTGGTCTGGGGTAGCATCTGCTGCAGGGAATGGGCCTCGACCACCCGCCGGCGCAGCTCCTGGCAGACAGCCTGCAAGACGCCGGGCTGGTCCAGCAAGGTCTGCAGGGCGGCATTGCTGGGAAAGGATGTGGCCAGCAGGTGATCGCCCTCGGAGCCGGGATGCTCGGCGGCCACCAGGTGATCCAGGGCCAGGCGACGCAAGGTCTCCACCCGGGCCAGGGGCAGCACCTGGTTGTACAGCTCGCTGCTGTTCAGCACCGACCGCAGGCAGGTGTCGAGCAGGTGCCGGGGGTGATTGTCGCGTTCCAGGGCCGCCTGGTAGGCCGGCTGCAGCAAATCTTCCAGATGCGGGGGCAGCCCGTAGGGGTTGACGTCCGCATCGAGCCCCTGGCCGGCCACGGCGGTGAACCAGGCCGGTCCCAGGCTGGCCAGCAACAGGGCCCGCTCCCGGGCCTGGCGCTCGTCGCCGGAGATCGGAGGCCGGGAGAAGATGGCATCTCTTATGGAACGGGCGAAACAGGCATGCAGGGCCATGCCCACCACCCGGTCCAGGCGGGTGTAGCTGAACCCCTTGAGCCTGGTCTGCTTCACCACCCGTTCCTTGGCTGCCAGCAGGGCGTTGAGCGCGGCCAGGAAGACCAGCTGGGAGACACCGGAAAACTGCGGCTGGCTGTAAGCATACTCCAGGCTGTCGCCCATCAGGCCGGCGAGTGTCTGGTAGAGTCCGGCCCCGCCGCCGAAGCGCGACAGCCAGCTTTCCAGCAGCCCGCCGTCGAGGTGGCGTTCCTGCAGCAGGGCCTGGATGAGCACCGGGCGCAGGGGGCTGTCGTCGGGTAGCGAACGCGGGCAGAAGCGTGGTGGCTGGAGCACCACCCGCCGGCTCTCGTCCGGCAGCAGGGCACGCCGCCGCTCGCGATCGTACTCGGGGTCGGCACGTCGCCGCAGCAGATCGATGATTCCCGTGATGGCGAAGGTGACGATGTTGTTGACCCGGTCGCTGCAGGAAAAGGGCACCGACCAGTTGGCTTCTCCTTCTCCCAGAACCATGGGCAGGCGCCCCAGGAACTCCAGCCAGGCCGAGCTGGTGTCACAACGGCCCCGGCGCATGTCGTCGATGATGATCCCGTAGGCCGCCAGTCGCGGGTGGTAGATGGTCGTTGCCGGGGGGGAGGGTTCGTTCATGTCATCTGCCGGCGAAAACCACCACGATCCAGTACTGCGCCGGGGGCCGGCCGGGACCGGGTACCACCCCGGCTCCCAGCCGGTTGATGTCCTCGGCGTAGATCTCGGGTACCCGCAGCACCCGCTGGGGCCGGGCGGTGAAGAAGATACGGGCGGTCACCGCCCGCAGGTTTTCATCGGCCTCGGTCAGCTGCCGTACCAGTTGCCGGCTCTGCTGCTGCAAGTCGGCTTCCTCGCCCAGCCCGGCCAGGCACCTGGCGGTGCGCAGGGCGGCGGCCGCCAGCTGCCGGTCCCAGCCCAGGGCGAAGCGTCCCTTCCGGCGGCGGCGGGCATTGACCATATCCAGGATGCGCCCGGCCAGCTCCTGCTGGGAGCTGTCCGGGGGGCGCTCCACGAACACCTGGCACACGGCCACGGTGTCTTCGCTGGCACCGCGTTCCAGGGCCACGCCCACGCCCAGGTGGGTCACCCCGGGATCGAGCACGTTGAGCCGGTGCCCGGGGCTGGACATGATCCGGTCGTGGGCGGCCTGGGGAGAGGCGGCCAGGGCCACGTTCTCCAGCGCCCGTACGAAGGTGATGCCGCTGGCCCGCAAGCGCTGGGGCAGCGAACCCGTGGAGGCGGAGCGGTGGGCGGCGTGGCCGTGGGCCAGTACCTGCAGGGCCTGGCGGCGGGCCACGGCGGCCAGTTTCTCGTCGGCGCGCAGGGGGGGCAGGTCGAAGCGCTCCCGCTCGCGGTTGATCATTTCCAGCAGCGCCTGCTCGGCCTGCTCCGGGCTGCGGTAGCGCTTGGGGGCCGGGCGCAGCTTCACCACCGGTGCGCGGGGCCGGGGCACGCCCGCGTAAAGGGGGAAGAGGGCGGCCACCTCCGGGCCGGAATCGCCCTGTACCAGGATCTCCAGCCGGTAGGTGCCCGAGCCGTGTTCCAGGGGAATCTCGCCGTGGAAGCGGCCCTCCTGCTGCCCGAAGACGTCGCGCACGATCTTGTCGTCCGGGGTGGTCATCAGCCAGGTGGGGTGGCTGAAGCCGCGCAGCAGGCGCAGGCTGACGGCCAGGTGGGAACCGGGAGGAGGGCACACCGGCAGGGGATCGATGATGGCCGGGCGCCGGCCCAGCAGCAGGGTGACCATCATGCGCTTCTGCCCGGGCAGGCGTCCCACCCCCACGGCGAAGTGGGTGTAGCGACCGGCGGCGGCGCGTTCGTCGAGGAAGTCCAGCAGACCCGGTGGTACCTTCTCGACCGGGCCCAGCAGCGAGAAGGGGGTGACCTGGGCATCGCTTACGCCCTGGCGCTGCAACTCGAAGCGCAGCCGCTCGGCCGGCAGGGACTGTTCGGGCAGGTGGCCGGCCCGGGCCAGCTGCTCGCTCCACAGGCGGGCCACCCGGGCATAGCGCTCGTCCCAGAGCAACCTGGTCCGGTGCTGGCGGCACCAGCCGATGATGCCGGCGATGAGCACCGATTCGTCGGGGTTGGCCAGGAAGCTGGCCGGCTGGTGGTAACGCTCCCGGCATGAAGCGCCGGGCACCGGCTGCGCCGGAACGTCGCCTGCCGGCGTGGCGGCCAGCAGTAGCAGCAGCAGACCGGCCGACATGTCCTTCTACTTGACCGCGAAGGCGGGTTGAATCCACCAGCCCGCCTGCTGGGCCTTCTTCTTCAGGTCGGCGTAGCCACGATCGATGAGCAGGGCATGCTTGGCGTAATCGAGCATCTCGGCGTCGGTCCAGGAATCACCGACGGCCAGCAGCGGCTTGCGGCCGATGAACTTCTTGATGGCTTCCACCTTGCCCGCGCGGAAGGTGGGTGGTGGTTCTATCTCCGTGGTCAGCTTGCCTTCCTGCAGGCGGGTGCGCATGCCGATGACCTTCTCGGGAGACACGCCCAGGGAAGAAGCGGCACCGGCCACCACCCACTGCGGCCCGGCGGTGACTATCCAAACCTCGAATCCCTTTTTCTCGAGCAGCCCGATGAGCGCCTTGATCTCCGGCACCACCCGGATACCACTGGCGGTTATGGCCGGGCCCCGGTCGTCGGGGCCGGTGCGGATCATTTCCGAGGCCAGCGGGCGCTGCAACTCCGCGGCGAACACCTGGGAGGCCAGCCGTTGCAACTGCACCGGGGTATAGCCGGCGTAGAAGCGTACCTGCCAGGGGTAACACTTGTTGGCGTCGGGATCGCGGCACAGGCTCCAGTAGGCGGTGTGCATGAGCTTGCGCGCCAGCGCCAGTTGCGGGGAACCGGCGCGCTTGTCGGCGGGGAGCTTCTGCAGGGCCTGCCAGGCCTGGCGGATGGCCTGGCGCTGTCCCTCGGGAAAGGCCTGCCAGACCTGGTCGTCGAAGTGGAAGCCCGCGGTCTTGATCATGTGGTCGTAGAAGGCCCGCCCCAGGTCTCCGCGGATGCAGGTGTTGTCGAAGTCGAATACCGCCAGGGGCACCGGCTGGCCGGGGGCGGTCTTGACCCGGGCCACCATCTCCAGCAGCCGGCCGCGCACTTGCGCATCCCAGTTGCCGGCCAGCTCGTCCGTGCCGGCCGCGGCCGGGGTGACCGGCCGGCTGGGCGCTGGCCCGGTTGCCGGCGCCGTGTCGGCCGCTGCGGTGGCCGCTTGCTGCTGTTCGTCCTGCGGGCAGGCCGGCAGCAGCACCACCGCCAGCAGCATTGCCAGGAACAATCTTCGCCCGAACACCATGGCACCTCCTTTTCTTACTGGCGGTCATCCTAGACCAGCGACCGGCGGCTGTAAATGTTTCCGCGGGAACCCCGGGCCGGGCGGGCTTTGCCTTGGTGGCCGTCTTCTGGCAGGATGACCGGGTCGAGATGGCAGGGAGAGTGGACATGCCGGGAACGAGTTCGCGGACGGGCCGCCGGGCCGGCGGCTGGCTGCTGTTGCTGCTGCTGGCCGGCTGCTCGGGCGGCCGGTCGTCGCCCTGCCCGCAGACGGGGGAATACCAGTGGCGCGGCCTGCTGGCCGGGCCCGGTGAGGACGACTTCGACGGGGAACTGGCCCGGGTGGCCCGGCAGCGCGACCGGCAGTTCTGGGCCCTGCACGCGTTGCCGCTGGGGCTCAATGCCGAGCTGGCCATCGATCGCGGTAAAGCCGAGGTGCGCCAGGCGGTGGAGCGGTTCCTGCGCGAGCAGGAGGGTTGGGACTTCACGGCCGCCAGCGGCCTGGATCCGGTCACGGTGGTGGACTCCTGGTGGAGCGCGGTGGGGGCCTATGCCGGGGCGGGAATCGCCGCCGACGCCTTCCGCTACGGGGTGCTGCGCGACCAGTGCTACCCGGCCGAGGAGGTGGAGCGGGCCCGGGCGCAACTGCTGCGCGCGCTCGATGGTCTGCACCTGGCCCTGGAGGTCACCGGTACCCCGGGAGTCATCGCCCGGGGACTGCTGCGCCGCGATTACCCCGGAGGGGGGGACGTGACCACGGTGGAGCTGTTCGACGAGCAGGGCAACCCCCTGCCGGCGGAGAAGGACAACGGCACCTGGCGCGCCGACCAGTCTGGCCGGCACCCGGAGATCGTCTGGGTCGATTCCTGTTCGCGCGACATGCTCATCGGCTGGGTCCTGGGCTTCGGGGCTGCCTGGGAGGTCATCGCCGCCGATGCCGACATCGCCGATGCCGTGCGCCAGCGCCTGCGCGCGGATGCCCGGGCCCTGGCCGACAACCTGCGCACGGTGCGCCCCAACGGCTATGACCTGGAGCTGCTCGATGCCGACGGGCGCACCACCTACCACGGCTACCTGAACGAGAACAACCTGGATCGCCTGTACATCGACGGGAGCAGAAACGGCTTCCACGCCATCATGGCCCTGGGCATCATGGCCGCCCTGGCCTATATCGTCGACGATGCCGGGCTCGACGACTACCTTTACGACGAGCTCATCCACCGCCGCCGGCTCGCCGTCATCGCCAGGGAAAACTCCATCGTTCTCAACCTCGACAACGTCACCAACTTCTCCAACTACAACATGGCCTTCGCGGGCGCCTGGCTGGCGTTGCGCCACCTGCGCCGCGAAGAGAGCGCCCGCGACGACGTGCTCCAGGCCCTGGAAGTGCAGTTGTTCGACACCCCCGGCAAGGAGTTCCAGCCGGCCCAGTTCGGCAACGCCTTTTACGACCTGGTCACCGTGGCCGGCCGTTGCCGGGCCGCCGCCGGCCAGGCCTGTACGCAGGTACCCGACGAGGCCCTGCTGGCGAGGATGCGCCAGACCCTGCAGGAGTTTCCCCGGCCTCCCTTCTGGGAATTCGCCCGGGAAAACTGCGACGCCCAGGAGATAGCGGCGGGCAGCTGCCTGGCCGAGGACGGCCAGACGGTGCTGACGGTGCTCGGCGAGGTGGGCCGGGGCGGCGCCCTGCTGGTGGCCGAACCGCTGCCCATGCGGTTGCGGCCTCCCAGCAACTACTACTGGCGCTCCAGCCCCTACCAGCCCAACGGTGGCAGCGACGGGCCCAACCTGTATCCCGGCCCGGATTTCCGGCTGGCCTACTGGGCGGCGCGTTGGATTCGGAGGGTGGAGCCATAGGCAGGGAAGACGGCAGGCAGCCTGCGCCGGAAGGAAACGGCGGGGAAGGGATCGTTCCCGGGAAGCTGGCGGAGTTGCTGCAGCCCGGCGGGAGGCTGAGCCGCTTGCTGGACGGCTACGAGCAGCGCCCCGGCCAGGTGCGTATGCTCGAGCAGGTCTGCCGCCTGCTCGAGCGGGGCGGCGTACTGGCCGTGGAGGCGGGCACCGGGGTGGGCAAGAGCCTGGCCTACGGAATCCCCGCCGCCGCCTTCGCCCTGGCCCGGGGCCGGCGGGTGGTCATCTCTTCGGCCACCATCAACCTGCAGGAACAACTGGTGGGCAAGGACCTGCCGTTGGTGGGCCGGCTGCTGGGCCGGTCGCTGCGCTTCGAGCTGGTCAAGGGACGCGGCAACTACCTGTGCCGCCGGCGCCTGGCGGATGCCTGGCGCCGCCTGCACGTAAGCCAGGGACCCGCGGACGGCGAGCAGCTGGCCCGCCTGGTGAGCTGGGCCGAAAACAGCGAAGACGGTTCGCTGGCCTCTCTGGACTTCCGGGTGGACGAGGAGCTGTGGGAGCGGGTGAGCTCGGATGCCGATGCCTGCCTGGGAATGCGCTGCCCGCGCCGGGGCGAGTGCTTCTTCGCCCGGGCCCGGGCCCGGGCCGAGCGGGCCCAGCTGCTGGTGGTCAACCATCACCTGTTGCTGGCCGACCTGGCCGTGCGCCTGGACTCCGGCAACTGGGAGAAACGCGCCGTGCTTCCCTCCTTCGGGCACCTGGTGGTGGACGAGGCCCACGAGCTGGAAGATGCCGCCAGTTCATTTTTCGGAGTGCGCATCACCGCCCGGGGGATGGCGCGCCTGCTGGGACGGCTGGCGGGCCGGCGCGGCCGGGCGGGCCTGCTCGACGACCTGGCCCGGGAGATCGAGAGCCTGGGCGGGGCCCTGGCGGGAGGGCGGGCCCAGCGCCTGCGCCAGTCCACCGGCGAGTTGCAGCAGCAGGCCCGGGAGGTGGAACAGGCCTACCGGCGGGGCCTCGAGCAACTGGGGCAGCTGCTGCAGGAGCGCCGGCAGCAGGGCACGGAGAGCAAGCTGCGCCTGGACAGGCTCAGCGGCGACGATTACCCGGCAGAGGTGGACTCCAGCCTGCGCGAGGCCGCCGACCGCCTGCGCCAGCTGGCCGGGCAGGTGGCCCTGCTGGTGGAGCGGCTGGGAGAGCTCGGCCAGGAGGAGTCGGTGTCCGCCGAGGCGCTGGCCTGGGTGGAACGGGCCCGCCTGCTGGCCGAGCACACCGACCTGGTCTTTTCCCGCGAGGCCGACGAGCAGGTGCGCTGGGCGGAAAGCCAGCGCGGCGGCCAGGCCAGCCTGCACGCGGCCCCGGTGGAACTGGCGCCGCTTTTCCGGCAGGTGCTGTTCGAGAACATGGAGGCGGTGGTACTGACCTCGGCCACCTTGACGGTGGGCGGGGATTTCGAGTTTTTCCACGAGCGCCTGGGACTGGACGGCTTGCCGCCGCAGCGGCTGGTCGAGCTGGTGGTGGAAAGTCCCTTCACCTACCGGGAGCAGGCCCGCCTGGCCATCCCGGCCGACCTGATCCCCCCGGGCCAGCCCGGTTACGAGCAGGCCCTGGCCGATGCCGTGGTGCAGGCGGTGGCGGTCAGCGGCGGCGCGGCGCTGGTGCTGTACACCTCCTGGGGCACCATGCGCCGGGTGGCCGAGCGGGTGGCCGGACGGCTGGGGGAGCTGGGCCTGCAGCTGCTGGTGCAGGGACAGGCCCGGCGCGACGAGCTGCTCGAACGCTTGCGCCAGGGAGGCGGAGTGGTGTTGTTCGGAGTGGACAGCTTCTGGCGGGGCATCGACGTGGTGGGCCCGGCGCTGCGGCACGTGGTGATTACCCGGCTGCCCTTCGATGTACCCGGCGAGCCGCTCATCGAAGCGCGCGGGGAACGGCTGGAGGCCCGGGGGCTGAGCGCCTTCCGGCACTTTTCCCTGCCCCGGGCGGTGCTGCGGTTAAAGCAGGGATTCGGCCGTCTCATTCGCAGTCGCGGCGATCGCGGGGTGGTGACCCTGCTCGACCGGCGGGTGCTGGAGCGTTCCTACGGGCGGGAGTTCCTGGCCAGCCTGCCCCCGGCCCGGCGGCTGGTGGGACCGGCCGAGGATGTCTTCGACGAGCTGGCGGAGTTCTTCGGCTCCGCCACCAGCCGGCGCGTGGTGCCGCTGGAATGATCCCGGCCGGTCCTTCTTTTGACCACCGTTGCCGGCGCGTGCTAGAAATGTCGCATGTCCAAGCCACTGCACGCGGCGGTGGAGCGCTACCAGGAGGGCGGGCAGCCCCGGCTCAAGCTGCGGGGGCGGCTCGACCGCCATTCGGCCCCGGCCGTCTACGACTGGTTGCAGGCCTGGCTGCCCACCGATGGGCGGCCGGTGGGGCTGGACCTGGGAGAGCTGGAGTTCCTGGACAGCGCCGGGGTGGCGGTTCTGACCGAGGCGCAGCGGCAGGCCGGCCGGCGGGGGGTGCGCCTGGAACTGGTCAAGGTCAGCGAACCGGCCCGGCGCACCCTGTCGCTGTTCCGCACCGCCGAAGAGGGTGGCGACTGGCAAGTGCTTCGTGCCGGCCTGCTGGAGAGGACGGGCCAGGGAGCCTGGCAGGTGTTGCAGGAGTGGAAGGCCATGTTCCTGCTGTTGGTCGACACCTTCTACTGGGCGGTGCTGGGACCTTTCCTGGGGGGACGGGGAGCTCCGCGGGGCGAGATGATGCGCCAGTCAATCCTGCTCGGTTCCAACGCCTTCGGCATCATCTCCCTGCTTTCCTTTCTCATCGGCCTGACCATGGCCCTGCTGTCGGCGCACCAGTTGCGTCGCTTCGGGGCCAACATCTACGTGGCCGACCTGGTGGCCGTGGCCATGGTCAGGGAACTGGGACCGATACTGACCGCGGTGATAGTGGCCGGGCGCTCGGGCTCGGCCATCGCCGCCGAGATCGCCACCATGCGGGTCACCGAAGAGATCGACGCCCTGCTGGCCATGGGCTTCGTGCCGGTGCGTTTCCTGGTGGTGCCCAAGATGTACGCCGTCACCCTTACCCAGCCGTTGCTCACCTTCGTCGGCGTGGCCTTCGGCATATTCGGTGGCCTGGTCATCGCCGCCCTGTCGCTGGGCGTGCCGCCGCAGCCGTTCCTGCACCAGGCACTGGGGGCCATCCGTCCCACCGATATCGGCAGCGGCTTGATGAAGAGCGTGGTCTTCGGCTGGCTGATCCTGCTCATCGCGGCCCACTGCGGCCTGCGTACCCGGGGCGGCGCCGAGGCGGTGGGACTGTCCACCACCAGGTCGGTGGTGCTGGCGATCTTCTCGGTGATAATCGCCGACTGCATCTTCAGCCTGGCCTTGTACCTGTGAGGCGGCCGATGGACACGGTGTTGAAGTTCGCTGAGGTCTGGCTGGGATACAACGACGAGGCCGTCCTGCGTGATATCAACCTGGAGATCAACGCCGGGCAGGTTACCGTCATAGCCGGGGCTTCCGGCTGCGGCAAGAGCACCCTGCTGCGCGGGGCCATCGGCCTGCTGTCGCCCCGGCGCGGTCGCATCAGCTTGCTGGGCCAGGACCTGGCCCGCCTGGACGAGAACCGGCTGGCCGCCCTGCGCCAGCAGACGGGCCTGCTGTTTCAGGGCGGGGCGCTGATCAACTCGCTGACGGTGGCCGAGAACGTGGCCCTGCCCATTCGCCAGTTCAGCCGGCTCAGCGACGGGGCGGTGCAGCAGCTGGTGCGCATGAAGCTGGCCCAGGTGGGCCTGGAGGCCCACTGGAACAAGACGCCGCCGGAGCTGTCGGGGGGCATGCGCAAGCGCGCGGCCCTGGCCCGGGCCCTGGCCATGGATCCCCAGCTGCTGCTGTGCGACGAACCCACCGCCGGGCTCGACCCGGTCACCGCCGCCGGCATGGACCGGTTGCTGCTGTCGCTGCGCGAGGCCCTGGGCATGACCCTGGTGGTGGTCACTCACGAGGTGGGCAGCATCGAGACCATTGCCGATCGGGTGGTTTTGCTGGCAGACGGCCGGCTGGCCTTCGATGGCAGCCTGCAGCAGGCTCATGCCAGTTCCCTGGCGGTGGTCAGGGACTTCTTTTCTCGCCGGGCCCGCCCGGCGGCCGGCCAGGGCAAGACCCTGCTGGAGCGTTTCGGGTCCGGCGAGACGACAGGAAGGGAGGAGCGCCGATGATAAGCAGGTCGCAGAGAGTGCGGCTGGGGTTCTTCGTGGTGGCGGCCCTGGCCATCTTCATCTCCTTGCTGGTCTCGGTGATCGGCTCCTCGCTGTTCAGCGACCGCGACCGTTACTACGTGCGCTACGACATCTCGGTGTCCGGGTTGGAGGTGGGGGCGCCGGTCAAGTACAACGGAGTGCGCGTGGGACGGGTGGAGTCGATTCGTATCGATCCGGAGATGGTCAGCCGCAGCCTGGTGACGGTATCCCTGCAGGCGGGAACACCGGTGAAGAGCAATGCCCGGGCCATTCTCAGCGTGCAGGGCATTACCGGCTTGAAATTCATCGAACTGGTGGGAGGAACCTCGGAAGCGGAGAACCTGGATCCGGGCGGTGAGATCCCGGCGGGCAAGTCGGTGGTGGACAAGCTCACCGGCAAGGCCGAGACCCTGGCCCTGAAGACGGAGATGCTGATCAACCAGCTGCTGGCGCTGAGCGACAAGTCTAACCAGGCCTTGGTGACCGACCTGCTGGAGAGGAGCGGGGCCCTGGCGGGTTCGCTGGAGGACCTGTTCAAGCGCAATTCCACGACCCTGGACAACCTGATCAAGGCCAGCGCCAGCGCCGCCACTCGCCTGGCGGCCACCCTGGAGGATGCGCGCCTGCTGTTGCGCGAGACCCGCGAGGCGGTGGCGGGCGTGCGCCGGGCGGCCGAGCGCGTGCTCGACTCCCGGAAAGTGGCCGCGGTCCTGGACGAGGCCCGCGGCGCCCTGGGCGACATTCGCCGCCGGGCCAGCGACGCCGAGTTCGGCGAGGTGATCAAGCTGCTGCGGCGCCTGCTGGGACGTACCGAGACCATGGTCGATCGCGTGGATCTCCTGGTGGCGCGCTCCCGGGAGGACCTGCGCGCCTCGGCGCGCCTGCTGGCGGAGACGGCCGAGAACCTGCGTGACTTCTCCAGGATCATCCGCGAAGATCCTTCACTGTTGCTGCGTCAACGCGAAC
>QMME01000085.1 GCA_003647095.1 Deltaproteobacteria bacterium | reverse complement strand
CATCATCGCCGTCCACAAGAAGGTACTGGAACGCTTCGTCGAGGCCTTCGTCGAGCTGACCGGGCGCATCCGTGTCGGCTATGCCTTCGACAAGGGAGTGTTCATGGGTCCGCTGCTCAGCGCCGCCGCCCAGGAACGTTTCCTGGATTCCCAGCAGCGGCTGGCATCACTGTCGGGACGGGCCCTGCGGCGGGCGGAGGCCCTCAAGACCGGCCGTCCCGGTCACTACGTGGGGCCGGCGGTGTGGTTGCTGGAGGAGCCGGCCAGCCCCGACGTGGTTCGTCCCGAGGGCATCAACTTCGGTCCCGACGTGGTGCTGCTGCCCTTCGGTTCCGACAAGGAAGGCCTGGAACTGGCGCGCTTGAACAGCCGGCCGCTGGCGGCGGCGGTGTTCACCGGCGACGAGGAACGTTTTCGCCGCTGGGCGACGGAGATCCCCTACGGCCTGTGCAACCACAACCTGGCCACCACCGATCTCAGCCTGCGCCTGCCGCTGAACGCCGCCGGGCAATGCGGCAACCATCGTCCCGGGGGGGTGTTTTCCCAGCGCAACTTCTGCGAGCCGGTGGCCACCCTGCAGGCCACCGGTCCCTACCGCTCGGACCGCCTGCCCCCGGGCCTGCCCCGGCCGGAGCCGGGCCGGGACGAGGACGCCTGACGCTTCCTCGCCCGCCATCTCCACCTTGCCGGCGGCGGTGCCGGTCCCACGGTCTCGGCGATCCCGGCGATCCCCAGAGGGGTCAATGGCGATGTGCTTCCCAGGTGTCGGTCACCGAGGACTTGGGCTGCCCCTGGTCGTCGTACAGACCCATGCAGGAAAAGGTGTTGAACACCGAGAAGATGAAGGGATCCAGGAGGCCCTGGCGCACCGTCCACAACCCGATGGGCCGGTAGTCGCGCAGGAACGACTGCACGTAGAACTCGAAGTGGCGCTGCTCGGCGGTGCTCAGGCCGTGCTCCAGCCAGAATGCCTGCGAGCTGAGATCGGCGCCGGGCTGCAGGATCATGGTGTTGTTGCCCTCTTGCAGGTAGGCCAGGGTGGGGCAGGAGCGCGCCCCTATCTCGGCCATGGCCACCGGCTTGTGCCAGCCGAAGCGCTCCAGGGCCGCGAAGGGATCGCTGAAGGGAATGTAGGGGGCTCGCATCAGGCAGGGTGAGCTGCCGTCCCAGTCCTCGGCGTAGACGCGGAGGAGGTTCTCCTCGCCCACGGCCATGACCAGGGCATCGGGATAGAAGGACAGTGCCAGCAGGTCCAGGCGATCTCCCTGGTCGAGATCGGCGAGGGCCGACAGATCCAGCGGGAAGCAGGCCAGGGGATCGGGCTGGGGATAGTTGGGAGGGGAGGGAGAACCGGTGCAGTCTTCGAACTGCAGCGGCACGCAGCGGTCCACCTCGTAGGCCAGCAGGTCTTTGAAGGTGAGGGTGGCGAACAGTTTCACCCCGGCTCCCACCTCGGCGCGGACGGCATCGTGCACCGCCCGGTACAGTTCCACCAGGTCGGTCCATTGCTCCGGGCAGTTGTTCTTGAAGATGTTGGCCTCGATGAGCAGGGCCAGGTACTCGGGGTGCAGCTTGTCATGGAGGTAGAGAGTGAAGTTGGTGAAGGCCCGCTGCAGGTCGAACGAGGCCTGCTGCTGGCCGTTGCCGGTGTCGTAGCTGAACTGCACCTGGGTGCCCGGTGCCAGTACCGGGCAGCTTGCCGCCACCGCGATGTCGTCGCTGCCGTCGATGCGGGCGGGACTGATGGAATCACGCACCCCGTTCAGCGGGGTCAGGGCCAGGTAGCGATGGGGCAGGGCGGCGAAGTGGGCGGCGAAGGCGTCGATCCAGGCCCGCAGGCCGTCATCGAGGCGGGAGTCGTAGAAGGCGACGCGATCGCCGCCGGCCGGCACCTCGGCGGCGAACACCAGCCAGGGTACCGAGCGATCCCAGTGCAATACCGCCAGGTCGGTTGCGGCGGCAATCTGCCCCAGCCAACCGGCGATGTCGTCCTCGTTCTCGAGCGACAGGTGGCAGTCGTCGCGGGCCAGGCAGGAGTCGTCCTGCAGGTTGTGGCGCACGTCGAACTGCAGGATGCCCAGGTAGGGCCGGTGTTGCTGCCCGGGATCGCCGCTCGCGTCCCCGGCCTGGTCATCGTTGCCGTCGGCCTGGCCCGCGTCACCGTCGGCCTGCTCCGCGTCGCCGTCTGCCCCGGCCGCGCCGTCGGCGGCGTCTTCCGGGCCGGCATCGTTGCCGCCGGAGGAACTGCTGCAAGCGGCGGCCAACAGACCGGCCAGCAACAACGCGGCCCAGCGGAAACCGGCTGTCCCGACAGTACTCATGGCAGTCACCTCCTGTAACAAACTCGATTACTTCTTGCCCTCGATGGCCTTGATGACCTCGAGCGGCGGCTTGCCCGCCAGCACCTGGCGCAGACCGGGCAGGTACTTGTCGAAGATGAGGCAGTTGGCGCCCAGCAGGTTGGCGATCATCTTGTCGGTCAAGACTCCGCCCTCCAGGTCGATGCTGGTCTTGAAGCGGATCTCGCCGTCTTCGAAGTCCATCTCGAAGTTGCCTATGTTCAGGCCGTAGTTGGCCCGGGTGATGTACTCGGCCGCTGCGGTACGCAGGGCGGGGGGGACCTTGTCCTGGGGAATGGAGTAGACGGCCACCTGGCGGGCCGGCTCGCGAACGTTGACGATCACCATCCAGAACTCGTTGCTGCCCTTGAAGTAGGCCCGCAATACCGTCTTGCCGGGGATCTGGGCCGGCTTCCAGTCATCCTTTTCCATGAAGGCCAGTACCGTCTGGAAGAGATTCTGCCGAGTGGGCTGTTTCGTGACCGCGGGTGGCTGGGTGGCGCTGTCCTTGTCCTGGGCCTGGGCGGGGGCATGTCCGGCGGACAGGACAAAAGCGGCCAGCAGGCAGGCCAGGAACGGGGGAAGGGACTTGGACATGGCGAACCTCCGGAGTGGTTGAGAGTCTGCGGACTCCGTTGCCGCAGGCTAGCATATTTACGAGTTCGGGCCAAGGGAATTTCGCGGGAATTTCGCGCTGGTAGCCGTCTTGACTGCCGGGGAGGGCGATGCTAGGGAAGGGCGTCGCTGGCCGAGGGGAGGGCAGAAAATGCTATATATCTACTACTTGGTGCTGTCGCTGGCCTTGCTGACCATGCTGGTGGCAATAGTGAGTGTGAGCCGACTGTACCGACTCACCCATGGAGGAACCATCGGCCGCGCGGTCAGGATCATGGCCGGGCTGATCTACTTCTTCGCGGTAGGCTACCTGGCGGCGTTTTTTGCGCCGCAGTTGCCGGTGGAATATTTCCTGATGCTGACCGCCGCCGTGTTCCTGTTCGGGGCGCTGTTCGTGGTCATCGTCCTGACCGTCATCGGCAGGACCATCCGCCGGGCCTTCGAACAACTACAGATCGACCAGGATTGATGATCGATTGCACAAAAATGCGTGCAGCGGCCAGGCGGATTCTCCTGGAGAATCTACGTGGCAAGGCCAGCGCCCTGCTGCTGGAGCGGCTGCAGAAGCGACTGGAGAGCTGCCCGCCCGAAGATGCCGAGATCAGGAAGTGCTTCCGCAACATCGCCGTCTCGGTGACCATGTTCGTGGACGAGGAACTGGGCCGGGAACTCGAGAAAAAGCTGCTGGCGCTGTGCGACTACTGACCCCGCTACCCGGCGCTTGCCTGTTGCCGGCAGCCGAAGCGCAGTGGCTGCCCCGCCTCAGCGATAGGCGTACTTGATGACCGTATCGCCGCTACCCTGGCTGTAGACCAGGTGTATTCCCCCGGAACCGTCCACGGCCAGCGAACAGGCGTCGACGTCTCCGGCGTCCTGGTCTATCACCTCGAAGGACCACTCCTGGCCGTTCCAGTGTCCCAGCTCGATCATGGTCAGGCTGCCGGTATCGGTGGCCACGAAGGACAGGTAGGCTCCCCCGGCCCCTTCGCCTGCCAGGGCCAGCGAGGGGTAGCCTCCCTGGTAGGGTATGGTCGAGGTGACCCAGCTGTTGCCGTCGTGGTAACTGTGGGCAAAGGCGCCGTGGTAGTAGCCAAGGTGAGGATGGTTCTGTTCATCGAAGAAGATGGCGGTCAGTCTCTGCTCCCAGTAGACGAGGTCCATGGGGCCGACCACCTCGACGGTGAAGCCCGCCCCGTTCCAGGCGGCGTACTTGAGACTTGGCTCCGGGCCGCTTTCGTAGGCCATGGCGGGCTGGCCGTTGTCGTCGAGGGCAAGGGAATTGTGCCGGCCGGTGTTTCCCTGGGGGTCGGCATCGGCCACCACTGCGGTTGTCATGTCGGAACGCCAGTAACCAAGAGCCGGGCCCATCGTTCCCCACAGGCCCAGGGCCAGGTGGGCAAGTCCGCTGCTGCCACCGACGGCCAGGGAACAACGGCCGAATGACGGCGTGAAGTTGCCCCCGCTGGAACTGTTGGGATCGGCGGGCAGGGGTACGCTGACGATGTCCCAGGAGGTTGCCGTCTTGACGGCATACCTGAACTGGTCCTTGCCGTAGTCGTAGTAACAGACATGGGGAGCGCCCGAGTTGTCGAGTGCAATGGAGCAAAGACCACCGTCAGCTATTGTACCATTGTCGTCCGCCACGTACTCCAGCCGGGTAACCGACCAGCCGTCATCCTGGCGGAGGGCGTATTTCAGGTAATTGTCGCTGTAGTCGAGGTAACAGACATGTACCCGTCCATCGGCAGCGACGGCCAGGGACGGGAACTTTCCGCTGCTGGCGACCTGCTCCATGGTGAAGGTGGCAGCGTTGTCGTCTGCGCCGTCTCCCCCGCTGGAACCATCCCCGGGCAGACCGCCATCATCGCTCGCCGTACCCGAACTGGCACACGCCGCCAGCAATGCCAGCAACGATATCATTGCCAGGCTTCTCAATGTTGGCCTCCTGGGGATCCTGCGGCGGGCGCCCGCTGCCGGAACTACTTGCCGTACTCTGCCAGCAGCGCCTGAACCACCTGGGGGTCGGCCAGGGTGGAGGTGTCGCCGATCTGCTCGGCCTCGTTGGCGGCGATCTTGCGCAGTATGCGGCGCATGATCTTGCCCGAGCGGGTCTTGGGCAGGGCGTCGGCCCAGTGGATGACGTCGGGGCTGGCGATGGGGCCGATCTCCTGGCGCACGTGGGTCACCAGCTGCTTCTTCAACTCGGCCGATTTTTCCACCCCGGCGTTGAGGGTCACGTAGGCGTAGATGCCCTGGCCCTTGATGTCGTGGGGAAAACCCACCACCGCCGCCTCGGCCACCAGCGGGTGGCTGACCAGGGCGCTTTCGATCTCGGCCGTGCCCATGCGGTGACCGGAGACGTTGATGACATCGTCGACGCGGCCGGTGATCCAGTAATAACCGTCGGCGTCGCGCCGGCAGCCGTCGCCGGTGAAATAGTAGCCGGCGAACATCGAGAAGTAGGTCTCCCGGAAGCGGGGGTGGTTCTGGTAGACGGTGCGGGCCATGCCCGGCCAGGCCTCCTTGATGCACAGCATTCCCTCGGCCGGCCCGGTGAGCTCGTTGCCGTGCTCGTCGAGGATGGCCGGCACCACTCCGAAGAAGGGAAAGGTGGCCGAACCCGGTTTGAGAGGGGTGGCCCCGGGTAGGGGAGTGATGAGGATACCACCGGTCTCGGTCTGCCACCAGGTGTCGACGATGGGACAGCGCCCCTGGCCCACCACCCGGTGGTACCACAGCCAGGCCTCGGGGTTGATGGGCTCGCCCACCGAACCCAGCAAGCGCAGCGACTTCAGTGAGCGCTTGTTGACGTGTTCGTCGCCCTCGCGCGCCAGGGCGCGGATGGCCGTGGGAGCGGTGTAGAAGATGGTAACCCGGTACTTGTCCACCACGTCCCAGAAGCGCCCGGCGTCGGGGTAGGTGGGGATGCCCTCGAACATGACGCTGCTGGCTCCCATGGACAGGGGCCCGTAGACGATGTAGCTGTGGCCGGTGACCCAACCGATGTCGGCGGTGCACCAGAAGATGTCGTCGTCGTGGTAGTCGAAGACGTACTTGAAGGTGGTGCCGGCGTAGACCATGTAACCGCCGGTGGTATGCACCACTCCCTTGGGCTTGCCGGTGGAACCGGAGGTATAGAGGATGAACAGGGGATCCTCGGCATCCATCCATTCCACCGGGCATTCCGCTTCGGCCTTCTCCATGGCCTCGTGCCACCACAGATCGCGCCCCGGCTGCATGGCGGTCTCGAGCTTATCGCCCACCCGCCGGTATACCACGCAGTGCTGCACCTGGTGGCCGCGTCCCTGGCAGATCTCCATGGCCTGGTCGGCATTGTTTTTCAGGGGAACGGCCTTCTTGCCGCGGAAGGTTCCATCCACGGTCAGCAGCACCTGGCACTGGGAATCGAGGATGCGGTCGGCCAGGGCCTCGGCGGAGAATCCTCCGAAGACGATGGAGTGAATGGCACCGATACGGGCGCAGGCCAGCATGGCCACCGGCAGCTCCGGAACCATGGGCATGTAGATGCTCACCCGGTCGCCCTTCTTCACGCCCAGTGACTTGAGCACGTTGGCGAAACGTTGCACCTGGTCGAGCAACTCGGCATAGGTGATTCTCTTTTCCTCGCCCGGTTCGTTGCCTTCCCAGTAGAAGGCCACCCGTTCTCCGCGGCCCGCTTCCACGTGACGGTCCAGGGCGTTGTAGCACAGGTTGGTGCGGCCTCCCTCGAAGAAGCGGATCTTGACGTCGCCGCTGAAGTCGAAGAAGCGTACACTGTCCCACTTCTTCTCCCAGTAGAAGTTGTCTGCCTGCTCGGCCCAGAACCCCTCGGGATCGGTGATGGACCTTTCGTACATCTGCCGGTACTGCTCCTGGGAAGATATCCAGGCCTTCTCGCTGAACTCCGGGGGAGGGTTGAAGATCTTACCTGCCTGTTTCTCGTCGCTCATGAAATGCCTCCTGGTTGCATGTTTTCCGCCTTCACGCAAAAAGCAGAAGGTAACATGGCAACTGTCGACGGGAGTGTCAACACGTATGGGGCGGGTTTACAGAAGTCCGCGATCTGCCAGTGAAACGCTGCCGCCCCGGGAGACGATGACGTGGTCTACCAGGCGCACGTTGACCAGCCGGCCGGCCCGGACCAGGCGTTCCGTCAATTCCAGGTCCTCGCGCGAGGGCCGGGGATCCCCGGAGGGATGGTTGTGCACCAGGATGAAGCTGGGTGCCCCCTGGCGCAGGCAGGCTGCAAACACCACCTTGGGATCGACCGGGCAGCTCGACCAGGAACCCTCGGCCAGCTTCAGGGAGCGCAAGGGCCGGTTCTTGCCGTCGAGCAACAGGGCATGAATGGATTCGTGCTCCAGGTCCTGGAGCCGGCAGCGGAACCATTCCACCACCTCCGCAGAGCAGCGGAGGGGAATCTCTGCGGGAGGAGCGGGTACGGCCGCCCGCCGGCCCAGTTCGAAGGCCGCCTTGAGCAGGCAGGCCCGGGCCCGTCCCAGGCCGGGAAGGCGGGCCAGGTGCAGGGCATCGTGCCGGGCCAGCCCCACCAGGCCGCCGGCCCGGTGGAGGGTGCTTTCGGCCAGCCCCAGGGGCCGTTGCGCCGCCCGCCCACCGGCACCGTGGCCGACCACCAGGGCCAGCAATTCGTGGTCCGACAACCCTTCCGCTCCCACCTCCAGAAAGTGCCGGCGGATCTGTTCCATGGTTGAGTGAGTGCTTGACATCTCCCGGCCTCCTTTCCCCGTTTACCGGTTCCGGCACCGCCCGGTCCTGGTTGCGACTTGGCGCCATCCCCTCCTCGAGGATTCGTAGCAAAAGCCGTACCAAGCCTCCTTGTTGGTAACGGGTGGTAATAACAAGGGAAAAATTCCCAACCGGGAGTTCGGGGAGGCCGGATTTCGTACAGGTGTCCGGAAATCGGACCAGATTCTTCCCCGGGTTGTTGCGCTCGGTGGCGGCAATGGGTAAAAGTAGCGACCCGTGAGCACCGTGGACCGGCAAACGGATCCGCTGGCGGCCGAGGACGTCGCCGCGGCGGTGATACCCACCCGGAACATCGTGGCGGGACGCATCGATGCGGATGCCATGAAGGTGGTACGCCGCCTGCGCCGCTTCGGCCACAGCGCTTACCTGGTGGGCGGCTGCGTGCGCGACCTGATGCTGCGGCGCCGGCCCAAGGACTTCGACGTGGCCACCTCGGCCCGTCCCAACGAGATCAGGAAGTTGTTTCGCAACTGTCGTCTCATCGGCCGCCGTTTCCGGCTGGCGCACATCATCTTCCGCGACAAGGTAATCGAGACGGCCACCTTCCGCGCCGCCGTGGACAATCATGGCGATGACCTGCTCATTCGCTCCGACAACGTCTTCGGCAGCGAGCAGCAGGATGCCTACCGGCGCGACTTCACCATCAACGGGCTGTTCTACGATCCGGTGGAGCGTCACATCATCGACTACGTCGGCGGCATGGAAGACCTGGCCCGGCGCATTCTGCGTTTCATCGGCGAACCCGAGGTCAGGGTTCAGGAAGACCCGGTGCGCATCCTGCGCGCCATTCGCTTTGCCGCCCGGCTGGGCTTCAGTATCGAACCCGCCACTTACCGGGCCATGCAGCGGTACCGGCAGGACGTCTCCCGCTGCGCTCCCCCCCGCCTGCTGGAAGAGGTGATCCGCATGTTGCGTTCCGGGGCGGCGCAACAGTGTTTCCAGCTGATGTGGGAGTGCGGGGTGTTGCCGGTGCTGTTGCCGGAAGTGGCGCGGTTTCTGGCCCGCTCCCCGGAGCGGGGCGAGGAGCGGGAACCGGGGGCCGGCCTGTTCGCCTACCTGCGGGCACTCGATGCCGGTGAGCGGGAACTGCTCAGCAACCCGGTGCTGCTGGCGGCGGTGCTGCTGCATCCCGTGGCCGACATCATGGAACACGGCTGCCGGCCCTATGGCCTGAGCGGGCGGGAAAGCGCCCCGGGCGAGATCGCTCGCTTGTTGTTACGCGGTATCATCCAGCGCCTGTCGCTGCCGCGCTGGCAGGCCGAGCGCATCCAACAGGTGATTGCCACCCAGTTTCGCCTGCGCAAGCTGCGCCCGGGAATGCGGGCCCCCCGGGTGCTGTTGCGGCGCAACTACTTTCCCGAGGCCCTGGACCTGTTTTCCTGCGGGGTGAGAGCCACCAGCCATGGCCGGCGCCTGCTGCGCCAGCTGCAGCGGGCCACCCGCCAGAAGCCACCGGCCCCGGCAGCCGTCCCGGAACCCGGGCCAACCTCCACCGGCGCCAAGACTCGCCGGCGCCGGCGCCGACCCCGGCGGCGCCCGGGCAAGCAGGCCGGTGGCTGAGCCCGGCTCAAGTCTCCCCGGCCGGAGCCGGTTGCCAGCTGGTTTCGGCCAGGGCCAGCGGGGTCTGCTCACCGCCGCGGTAGATGCCGTGGCGCCACAGTAAGGACGGCCGCTCGTTTCCGGCCGGCTCGCTGCGGATAGCGATCTCCTGGTCGCAGAGGATCTCTTGCTGGTAACGAATGTTGACTTCCCGCAGCCGCCGGCGGCCGGCCTCGGCGGGGAGCTGCTCCAGCATCCAGCCCAGCATGTCCAGGTTGTTGGCGTGGCCGTTGAAGTCGATGTGCCGCTCGCCCACCACCCGCCGGGTGACCGGTTGGCGGGCGGAGGGAGAGCGCGGGCGGGTGAAGACCGTCTCCAGGGCGCGGGCGGGATCCACCCGGTAGGCCGCCCGCACGCGTTGGGGGATACCGATCATCTTCCGGCGGTGCATGTCCATGAAGGCCCACAGCGAACTGCCGGCCACCAGCAGCTGGCCGGCGGGATCCTCGATGAGGAACTCGCGCCGGGACAGGAAGCGGTTCATCTGCGAGGCCCAGGTGGTGACCAGCACTTCGCCCGGCCAGCCGGGTGCTCCCAGGAAGCGGGCCCGGGTGTGGGCGATGGCCCAGCCCAGGCCCTGCCGGTGCAACCAGCGCGGGCCGCGTCCCAGTTGCTCGGCCTGGCGCACGGCCGCCTCCTGGAACATGCCCAGCAGTGCTACCGGGGTGGCCAGCAGTTGCCGGTCCACCTCGGTGGTACGCAGGCTCAGGCGGGTATTGAAACGGGCCATGGAAATTTCACCTCATTGCTGCTAAAGTCTTATAAACGGACCGGGAGACGGTGTCCAGCAGCCAGGAAAGCGGAGGTGTGTTGACCATGCGCTGTCCGTCAGGCGAGCTTGTCCTGCATGTCCTGCTTGTGCTGTCTGTGTCCTCTTGCGTGGACCATGCCACCGGGCCCAATCACCCCCCGGTGGCGGTGGCCGGAGCGGATCGGCGGGTGTCGCTGGCCGACACCATCCGGATGGATGCGTCCGCCAGCTACGATCCCGATGGCGATGCCATCGTCTCCTGGGAATGGACGCTACTGGCAGGCACGGCCGGGGAAGCTTCCCTGCTCGATGCCGATAGGCCCCAGGCCAGCCTCAACCCGGCGGTGGCCGGGGTGTTGCTGGTGGGCCTGCGGGTGAGCGATGGCTCGCTTTGGTCGGTGCGGGACGTGGTCCGCATCGACGTGGTGAATGCTGCCTGCGGCAATGACGACGACTGTCTCCCCTGCCAGTATTGTAATGAAGAGGGCAGGTGCCAACCCGTGGCCGACGGCCAGGATCCTCGCGGTGATTGCAACGACGGAAAGTTCTGCAACGGTGAAGAGGTCTGCGACGGTCACGGTGGTTGCCGTCCCGGTCCGGATCCTTGCCCGGCTCCCCTCGACTGCGACGAAAACAGCCGGCGTTGCACCGCCTGCCAGAACGACGAACAATGTCCTCCTTGCCAGAGCTGCTACACCGCCAGCGCCACCTGCTTGCCGCAGGTTGCCGGCGACGATCTCAAGAACGACTGTCCCGATGGCCCCTGCCTCACCGGCACCTGCGACGGCGCCGGCAACTGCGGCTTCACGGGCGACGGCCAGGCTTGCGACGACGGCAACCCGTGCACCTTGAACGATGCCTGCCACCAGGGACAGTGCCTGGGAGTTCCCAAGAGCGAGCTGCCGGCTCCCGATGGTTGCGACGACGGCAATCCCTGCAGCGACGATTCCTGCGACCTGCATGACGGCAGCTGCCAATACGCCGACCATGTCGGCCCCTGTGACGACGGCGATCCCTGCACCCGCGACGACTCCTGCCAGGACGGGCAATGCCGGGGCACCGATCTGGCCACCCTGCCCGTGGCCCAGGGGGGGTGCGACGATGGCAATCCCTGCACAGATGACACCTGCCGGGATGGCGCTTGCCAGAATGAATTCCACACTGGCCCCTGCGACGACGGCGATCCCTGCACCATGAACGATGCCTGCGACGATACCGGCAACTGCCGCGGCAGTGATCGCACCGCCATCGCGGAGAGCGAGGGCGGCTGCGACGATCTCAACGACTGTACCGACGACGGCTGCGACCCGGCGACGGGCCAGTGCACCCACCAGCCCAACGCCGCCACCAGCTGCGACGACGGCGCCGGTTGCACCCAGTTCGATGCCTGCCAGGCGGGCGGCGCCTGCCAGGGCAATCCCAACGATGCCCTGTGCCTCGGCGTCGACCTTGATGCCGTGTGCCTGCCCGGTTGCAGCCCGGATGCCAGCGGTTGCGTGGTGGAACCCGACCAGTTGGTACTGGACTGCCAGGACCCGGGCAGTGTATCCGGCGGAGCGGAATGCACCCTGGAGACCTACCATGACGGCTCGCTTGTCGACGTAGGCACCGGCTGCCTGGCGTGCAGTGCCGAGATCGGCAGCACCACAGTGGAGTTCACCGATTTCTCCGATGAGAATGGAGATTGTTCCCTGGACGGCTGGGAGTTGGTGAGCGGGAGCAGTTGCTCGGGTGACGTCACCGGCTGCACCCTGAGCGGCGGCGAGGACTGCGCCACCGGCAACTGGTGCAATAACTACGATTTCGGGCAACCCGTGCTGCGGGCCGAGCAGTCGCGCCTGCAAGGAGGCAACCACGAGCAGCTACGCCTGGTAAAGAGCTTCGACACCACCGGCCTGGCGCGGTTGACGTTCTGCTTCGACTATGCCGAGGTGGATGCCACCAACGACGACGGGGTACTGATCTTCGCCTACGACGACGCTCATCCCCTGGACTACGGCCATCCCCTGTTCTGCAAGAACAACGGTCCGCGCAAATCGGTGGACTGGTTCTTCCTGCGCCACTGCCTGCGCCTGCCCGACTTCGCCAACGACAACCCGGCGCTGCGGATCCTCGTCATCCTGCACTCCGAGCACGACGACGAGTTCGTCTTTCTCGACAACCTCGAGCTTTTCGGCTGGGGCGGCGGTTGCAGTGCTCCGCGCACCACGGTGTTCGCCGACGACTTCGAGAACTGCAACCTGCCCGGCTGGTCGAACGACTACCAAGGAGATTATTGCTGGAACGATCCCCGCTGTCCCGGAGACACCCAGTGCGACGGCGCAGGCAACCTGTGGGCGGAAGAGAAAAACTGGTGCATCTACACCGAGGGTATCGACGCCTCGACCCTGGACGAGCGGGTCAACCTGTGTGTCGACCTGGCCGACGACAATATTGACAACGGGGAGGACTACCTCAGTGTCGGCTGCTTCGATGACCAGGGCAACTGGTGGGACGTGCTCTGGCTCGACAGCCAGTTCGGTCCCGACAACGACTGCTTCACCTTCTGCCGCGACCTGTCCCGCCTTGATCCGACCT
>QMME01000084.1 GCA_003647095.1 Deltaproteobacteria bacterium | reverse complement strand
GAACTTCTTCATGACACCCTCCTTGGTGGTTGGCGGTAATCTTCCTTCTGCCTGTATGCCTCCTTTTGAGATCCGCAGACAGGCGGGGTCAAGGAAAAAGACTTCCCGGCCCCGGGCGGGTGCCGGACGACGACTGTTCCGCACCGAACCGGTTGCCCGCTCGAAAACCCGTTCAACAACCAAGGAAGTCCTCGACCTCTTGCCCGAGGTCGAAGACGTCCAGGAAGCGAATTCTGGTAGCTCCCGCGCTGGAGTCGCCCGGTTCTCCGGCGTGGACCACCAGGAAACGCTCGGGCCGGTAGGTGTCGATGAAGCTCCTGGCCGATCGGGAGAGGCGCTGGCGGACGGTACCGGCCTTCACCTCGCAGGCCAGCAGGCGCCCGTGGTGGTTGATCACGAAGTCTACCTCGGCCCCGGACTTGCTCCTCCAGAAGTGCAGGCCGTCCAGCAGCGGGTTGATGACCTTCAGCAGCTCGCTGAAAACCAGGTTCTCGATCAGCAGGCCGCGATCCCCGCGCTGATCGAGGGGCGCCAGGCCGCCGAACAGCAGGTTGCGTATTCCGTTGTCAACGAAGTAGACCTTGGGAGTGCTCTTGAACGCGGCGCGCTTTCCTCCGACAAAGGGACGCACCAGGCGTACCAGGTGGCACTCCTCCACCAGCCGGGCGTACTCGGCCACGGTCTCGTTGCTGATACCGGTGATGCTCGACCACTCGGAGAAGTTGCAGAGATTGCCGGCCTGGCTGGCCATCAATTCCAGCAGCCTGCGAAACGCCGCCAGGTGGCGGATGCGGAACCGATCGGAGGCGTCCCGCACCACCAGCGCCTCTACCAGCCCGGCCAGCTCGCGCTCGGGCTCGGTCGCCGATACCACCTGGGGATAACCTCCGAACACCGCTGTACGTTCCAACAACTGGTGCCTCCCCGGTTGCTCGGCACCGGAGGAGCCGGTTGCGACTGCTTTCAGCTCGGCCAACGAAAGGGGCAGCAGGAGGTGACGCCGGGCCCTTCCGGCCAGGGACTCGCGTGTCTTCGAGGCCAGGTCGAACGAGGAACTGCCGGTGGCGTACACCGCGAAAGGAGGCCGCCGATCGGCCACACCCTTGAGAAAGAACGCCGCCTCCGGCAACCACTGGATCTCTTCGAACAGCAAGGCGCCGGGCAGGATATTCAGCTCCCGCAGATCGGCCAGGAAACCCGCCGGCGACCGGAGCCACTCGCGGATGGCCATCTCCTCGCAGTTGAGCAGGAGTACCGGTTCTTTCATCCCGGCCAGGGTGTGCCAGATCAGCGTGGACTTGCCGGCCTGCCGGGGGCCCACGACCAGGCAGATATATCCGTCTGCCTGCAATCGCAGCTTCCTGGAAATGTAGCGCGCCGGCAGGAAACGCGACATCCACGATCCGGGATCCTCTCCTGTCAGCCAGGGATTGTCGGCCCGTATTGCCCTTAATACATGTTTTTTCATGCCCGGTTATACATTAAACCGGCCATATTCAAATGTCAATTGAAATTACCCATCTTTTTTTCAGGTGTTACTTGAATCTGGCAGGTTTGCAGGTATTTTCCTGCAAAAACAACTAGAAACAACCTGGCATGGCTATTCATGTCCGGGCGGGTACCGACTACCTGAACAAGCCGGTTCCTGCACTGGAAGGCAGCACCCGCCGTGAGTCGACGAACGTGTCGCCGGCGGGCGGCCAGAGGGAATTTGACCGCCGCCGGTGCCGGCCCTTACAATCGACGTCCATGGCTCCCACCGTGCTGCTTTGCGACAACTCCCCGGAAGGACGGGTTCGCGACGGCGGAATCGGCCTCGCGCTCTCAGAAAGGTTCCCGGCGACATGAGAGGAGAGAGACGATACCCGCGCCTGGCGATTGCCACCTGCCTGGTGGCGCTTCTGGCCGGGGGATTGCCGCCGGCCGCGGCCAAGGTGATCTACCCCCACGTGGCTTCCGATTCGCGGGGCACCTGGATAGCCACCGACACGGCCCTGGTCAACATCGTGGGCGACCTGTGGGTCTTCTACGGCCGGGCGGCCGGGCTCTGCTCCGACCGGGTGCGGGCGGTGGCGCCCGACGAGCGCGAGGTGTGGGCGGCCACCCCGCACGGGCTGGGACGCATGGACCGCTCCAGCCGCCGCTGGGAGTGCCTCGGCCGGCCGCAGTTGCCGGCCACCGACGTCCACTCCGTGGCCGTGGACGACCTGTGGGTGTGGATCGCCACGGCCGCCGGACTGGTGAGATTCGACAAGGTGCGCCGGACCTACCAGCAGGTGCTGGACGCGGCCGGCCCCGGCCGGCAACCCGTCTACGACGTGGTGTCGCTGGGGAGCACGGTGTGGTTCAGCGCCCGCGACGGTGTCTACCGCTACGACCGCCAGACGGCGGTGTGGCGGCGCTTCGGCCCCCGGGAGGGCTTCGACCTGGGCCCCGCCTACGAGGTGCGCCAGGCCGGCGAAAGCCTGTGGTTCTTCTGCCGGGACGGGTTGCTGCGCTACGACCTGCGCTCCGAGGCCGTCTCCTCCTTCGGCCGCGGCCGCGGACTGCGCCTGGGGCGCATCAGCGCCTTCGCCTCGGTGCAGGGAGAGATCTGGCTGGGCGGTGACGGCGGGCTGGACGTCTACACGCCCGGCGCCGACGCCATCTCCCCCTTCATCTACACCTCGGGAATGCCCGCGGGGGCGGTGACCGGGATCGTGGTGGCGCTGCCCTGGGTGTGGGTGTCGACCACCTCGGGCCTGGGCCGCTTCAACACCCTGCAGAAGGTCTGGGAGGAGAAGCGCGAGGAGGACGGCCTGGCCGGCAGTGACGTCCGGGCCCTGGCCCCGGCCGGCAGCACCCTGGTGGTGCTGCTGCCGGAGATGATGCAGGGCTACCTGGTCCAGCGCGACGACTGGGTGGACTACGACAAGGGAGACATCCTCTCGGGGCGGGCCGGCCAGCGCAGCGAGCCTTCCGCCTGGCGTCTCAACCTGGAGCTGACCCTGAGCGGGGAGGGGGATCTCTCCTGGCCCGACGGCGGCGACTTCTCCCACCAGGTGCAGGTGGTACCGGCACTGCGCCTGGGGGCCGGGCGCGCGCTCGACGGGGGGCGCACCCTGGACATGTCGGTCTATCTCGACCTGGGCGACGCCACCACCTCCGGGGTGCGCGACTACGACGCCGAGCTGCGCCTGCGCGGCGGGCCAGGCGACAGCCTGCGCGAGCTGCTGCTTTCCGACGAGGTACCCATCCGTCCCGAGGAGAAGCAGCGACAGCTCCTCGACGCCACCTGGCTGGAGGGCCTGGGTCTCAGGCAGTCGTTCGGCCGCTCCGGCTCCGGCCCGGCCGTGGAACTGGAAGCGGAGGCGGGCCTGCGCCGGGGAGTGCGCACCCGCGAGTTCTTCCGCGGCTCCATCGACCTGACCTACAGCCTGGCCCACCCCTACCTCACGCCGGGCTCCGACGTGGTGAAGGTCGACGGCATGATCCTGGAACGCGGGGTGGACTACATCATCACCCACACCACCGGCCAGCTTACCTTCCTGAACCCGGACGCCGTCAACGCCCTGAGCGTGGTGGAGATCACCTACACCTACGAGCAGGTTCCCCGCAAGGCCACCGCCTCGGGCACCTTGCTGGAGATGCTGCCCTGGGACAACGAGATCGGCGGCTTCAGCCGCTCCGGCCCGCCGGTGTACGTCACCGACGAGACGGGGCTCTACCAGCAGATCGACGGGGCCGCACCCAAGTACATCGACCGCGGCTGGACCGAGAGCATCTTCGCCTCCTACCGCGAGCGCTCCACCGAGGTGGGAGTGCAGATCCACGACATGGGTACGCCGGAACAGGCCCGCGACCTGTTCGACTACGACCGGCCGGCCTCCTACATCGTGCTCTTCGAGCAGGAGGACGCCCTGGCGGTGCTGGACCAGGGGCTGCCCTCGGGCTACGCGGTGAAGCTGTGGATGGATCGCTACTACGTGGAGCTGTCCATCGACGAGAAGAGCCGCTCGGCGGAGATCCTCATCGGCCTGTTCGCCTCGGCCATCTACTCCAAGAGCTCCCTGGCCGGCTCGCTGCGCGACAGCCTGCGGCCCTTGCTGGCCCACCTGCAGCTCGACACCCATCCCCTGCCGGGCCTGAGCGTGGGCGCCGGCTACCTGGCCAGCCAGGATCTCGAGGACCAGGCGGTCAGCGCCGCCACCGGCGTTCGGCCCGCCCGCTACCAGCTGGCCCTGGTCGACTGGCGCCTGGACCGGCAAATCGGCTCCGGGCCCTACGGCGGACGCCTGGTGGGCTACGCCCAGTTGGCCCGGAGCAACAGCGGCGGTGCCGCCGGTCCGCTGTCGGGCCGGGCCGCCGCCGGCAACATCCTCTACAACGGCCCGGCGCTGAACCTGCGCCTGGACGGCGAGGTGCAGTCCGGAGACTTCGACACCCTGGGCTCGCGCCAGACGGCACTGGGCACCTTCGCCGGCCAGGTGGCGGCCGACGGCACCTGGCAACCGCTTCCCTGGTTGCGGGCACGGCTGGTCTACGACCACCAGCGCTCCACCCCACCCGGCGGCGACTGGGCCGCCGCCTCGGCCGAGAACCTGCTGGGCAAGCTGCAGTTCATGCGCCGGGGCTGGCCCACCCTGTGGCTGCTGGGGGCGCGTTCGCTGCTGCGGGCGCAGGGCGTGAGCGATGCCAAGTGGCGGGCCGCCGGCAGCCTGGAGTACGACCTGGCACACGGGGTGCTTTCTTTCCTGGGCATGCGCAAGCTCACCGTGAAGGCCTACTTCGACCACTCGCAGAACGAGCAGTCCGGGGACGCCGGCGCCGGCACCCCGGAGGTGCTGGCCGCCGCCCCGGGGCTGGCCCAGAACATGCGCCTGGAGCTGAAGGCCGCACCCACGCGCACCGAGGACGGTTACGCCCGCTTCGAGCGCAAGGTCTACCGGCCCCGGGAGGGCGCCGCCGGGGCGCTGCCCCTGGAGTCCTGGGAGCTGGTGCTGGGAGCGGTGTCGCGGGCCCTGGACGGGGTGGTGCCCAGCATGAACGGCAAGCTGTCGCACTCGGACACCAGCGAGCAGGAGGGAGATGCCCTGGTGCAGGTGGAGCGGGCGCAGTCGTTGCTGTTCGGCCAGGTGGAGCTGTTTCCCGGCCGCTGGGTGGACGCGCTCGACACCCTGCAGCTGGCGGCCGGCTACGGCTACACCGACACCGAGGAGGCGCGCAACCGCAGCATGCAGGTACACGCCCAGCGCCACCACGTGGAAGGACGGCTGGCCTGGGGGCGCTACGACGCCCCCTTCCGCCTGGAGAGCCGCGGCCGCTGGTGGCGCGAGAGCCGGGGAGAGCACCAGGCGGTGGCCGAGCGCAGCCTGGAGCTCAACAACCGCATCACCTACCGGCCCATCTACACCTCGCCCATCACCCTGCGCTTCGACGTGGGGCTGACCGAGCTCGTTCCCCCGGAGACCGGCCGCAGCGGCAGCCGGCGCAACTTCCTGCCCTCGCTGGAATGGGAACGGCGCTGGTCGACCGACCTGGTCACCCGCCTGCGCCTGGAGGCGCCGGTGCAGCTGGCAGATGATTTTCCCGACGAGACCCTGGGGGTGGAGCTGAGCTACGGCCAGTGGACGCTCCGGCCCTGGGCCGAGGTACGCCTGAGCCTGCGCGATTTCTGGCGGGGCAGCCTGCTGCGGTTCACCGGCCGCCTGTCCTTCGGATGGAGCGACTGGTTCCGGTCCGATACCGGGGCCGAGCAGGCCTGGGAGCTGCAGGCGGCGTTGTGGATCGACTGGGAGCGAGCGGGCAGCTTCATCCTGCGCCTGGGCTCCATCTACACCCGGCACCGCTGCCTGGAGCGGGTGGACATCCCCTGCTCGAGCCGCCACCTGCTGCAGCCCAGCATCAAGGCCATCGCCCGCTTCTGATGCCCGTCTATGCCGTCTGTTGCTTGATCTCCAGCCGGCGGGGATCGATCTGACCCAGGCCGGCCTGGTGGGCCAGGCGCAGGTAGCGCACCTGGTGCGGTCGCAGCCGGCGGCGGTTGAAGCGCACCCGGCCCAGGCAGTAGGCGTCGGCGGCCACCGGGTCGCGGCAGGCCACCAGCAGGTTCGGCTGCTCCACCTCGCCCGGGCCCTGGGGGCCGTTGGTGACCATCACCCGGGTCATGTCGACAATGGTAAGTTGCGGCCTGACCACCCGGGCCAGGTCGGCGATGGCCTGGTTGATCTCCAGCATGGTGTGGAAGGCGGTGCGATCCCAGATGACGCCCATGAGGTTCTTCAGCCCGATGGAGGCGGCCACGGCGTCGTGGGCCTTGGCCACGGGCAGGTTTATCACCAGGTCGGCATCGAGCACCGCCCGGGCGATTTCCACCTCCTTGAGAACCTCTCCGGCGGGAACCGGCACCTTGACGAACTGCCGGCGCTCACCCAGCACTTCCAGCTGCACCCCGGCAACACCCCGGCAGGCGGCGGCTATGCCGTTTTGCTCGAGCGCCTCGGCGCCTCCCCGCAGCGGGTAGTCCACCACCAGCACCCGGCGGGCCCCGGCGTCGAGCACCTGCCGGCACAGCGCCGCCACCAGCTCCGGGCTGGTGTTGTTGCCCCACTCGGGAGGGTTGGCGAAGGAGGCGTTGGGTTTCACCACCACCAGGGAACCGGGAGTGACGAAGGACTCGAGCGACCCCAACGGCTCCAGGACCCGCTCCAGCATGGCCGCCGCTTGCTTGCCGGAGCAGACCGCGAGAACGCCCTTGGCGCCCGCTTGTCCTCCCCGAACCATTCCCCGGCCACCCAGCAACACCCCCCCGGCCAGGCCGGCCTTGAGCAGGTCGCGTCGCCTGATCATGTGCGCCTGCGCCGCGGCAGGAATACCAGCAACAGGAGCAAAAGCAGCGCCGGGCCACCGCCGGCCGGGCTCGAGCAGGAGCAGCTTCCCTCGACGACCGGCTCGGTACCGGCGTCCGCCCCCGCCTGGTCGGCGGGAGCACCGTCGCTGACACCGCCCTGGTCGGCCCCGGGATCGGCCCCGGGATCGGCGCCCGGATCGGCTCCGGGGTCGGCCCCGGGATCACCACCGGCGTCGGGGCCGGCGTCGGGGCCGGCGTCGGCGGGGCCACCATCAGGTTCCACCGGGATGTCCACCGACACCTCGCCGGAATAGTCGGAGACGTTGCCACCCACGTCCACCGCGGCCACGGCGAAGTAGTAGGTCTGGCCCCCCTGAAGATCGTCGCGTTGCACCTGGGTGACGTTGCCCACGTTGACCTGCCGGTCGTAGGAGAACGAGCCGTCGGAAGGATGGGTCACGCCCCCGGGCCGCGGGCTGGTACCATAGTAGAGCACGTAGTGGGAGACGGACTCGGCCTGGCCGTTCACATCCAGGGTGACCGCGTCCCAGCTGGCCTCTACGCTGGCCGCCGGCAGGGAGGCGGGCACCAGCAATCCCACCAGGATCAGCAGTAGCGATTTCTCTTTCATGGGGGTAATTGTAAGGGCAACAGCTGCGGCGGGTCAATGCCGCAGCCTATGATGTATTTTTCGTAAAATCTTTTATCGAGCCCACGACATCGTCCCGCCGCTCCACGGGCAGGAAGTGCCCCGCTCGCGCGAACAGCCGCAGCCGGCCCCGGGGCAGATGCCCGGCCAGGTATTCGGCGAAGTGCGGCGGGGTGAGCAGGTCGTCGCGGCCGGCCTGCACCAGCACCGGCACCTCGATGCCCCCTATGTCCGGGCGGCGGTCGAAGGCGTCGCAGGCCCGGAAGTCGGAAAGGGCCACCGGAGGCGGACAGGAGGCCCGGTCGGCCAGCGCCGGGGCGATCGTCTCCGGCGGCGTGTCCGGCGAGGCCACCAGGCGTGCCGCCCCGGACAGGTAGGCGTCGTAGTCGCTGGCGATGAGGTCGAGGATCTCCGGCATGACCCGCAGCTTCGCGCCCGTGGACAGCAGCACCGCCGCCGGGTACGCGCCCGGGCGGCGCAGCAGCATCTCGATGACGACGGCTCCGCCCATGCTGAAGCCCACCGGCACCACCCGCTCGAGTTCCAGGGCGTCGACGAAGCGCTCGACGGCGGCCGCCCGGGAGGCGATGTCGCCACCCGGTTCTCCACCGCTGCCCCCGCGGCCGGGCAGATCCGGCGCCAGGGTGTTCAGGCCGGCAAAGGCCTCCAGGTAATCGCTCCAGAAGGCCCCGGAGCTGCCGGCGCCGTGCACGAACAGCAGGGTGATTTTATCGTCCGCCGGCGGCCAGGTGCCCGCCCGGAAGTGAAGCCCGCCTGCCAATCCCGGTGGCAAGATGGCCGCTTACTTGTGCAGGTTGGGCGCGCAGACGACGTCGATGCCGGCCCGGGTGAGCGCGTCGGCGGTGCGGTTGACCGCCCGGTGCTTCTCCAGGTAGTTGCGCTCGAGCGCCGGCATCAGCCCCTGGGCCTCGACGTCGGACTTGGCCATGAAGTAGTCGAGGATGTCCGAGGGATGCTCCAGGGTCGGCTCCACCTCGGGCACGCCGCCCTCGTGCTTGGCGGAGATGTTGGGAACCTCCCGGGCCACCTCCACCAGTTCCTCGAGCCGGTCGTAGGGCTGCACCACGATCGACTTCCAGGTCTCCACGATGTGGTGCTCGATGCGGACGACCTTCTCGAAGCCGAGCTGGCGCCGGATATACGAGGTCTTGCGGATGGTGTCATTGTCCACGGAGTTGGCCAGGTTGAAGCCGATAAGCGAGGTGGTGCCGTCCGCGCGGGCGAACAGGCGTGCCCCCAGCAGTGTCCACAGGCAGGCGTAGGGGTTGTCGTTGCCCATGTAGACCGAGATCTTGAACTCGTTGTCGATGCCCAGCTTGTGCAGCAGGTAACCGACGAGCACGGTGCCGGGATTGACGTTGAGCACCTGGCGGATGCCGTACTTGGTGTAGTAGTGCAGGAACTCCTCGGCCCAGTCGAGCGCGTGGCGGTTGGGCTGGCCCACGCCGCCGAAGTAGCCGGTGATGGTCTCGGGGCCGCCCAGGTGCACGTTGGAGCCGTCGGTGCCCTTGGTATCGAGGGTCTCTACGTAGGAAGCGCCGAGCACCTGCATGGCCGCGGCCACGGCCAGGATGTCGCCGTTGTCCTCGACCTGTTCCTTCATGGCCCGCACGCGGATGTAGCGGCCGGGCATGAGGTTCTTTTTCTCGATGGCCTCCTTCGCTTCGGCGACGAGGAAGGGAAAGTATTGCAAGGCGCTGATCTCCAGGGTGACGGCGTGCTCCGCGTCGAGGCTCATGGTGTCGGCCTTGTCGCCCAGCACCCGGCGGCGGTAGTCGGCCCTGGAGACGAAGGCGCCGCGGTCGCGCTGCTCCATCAGCCACTCGACGTCGGCCAGGTAGCTCGAACCCGACTCCTTGAGCCGGGCCAGCAGGTTGTCGAGCCGGCGGGCCTCGCGGGCCCGGCGGTTGATCTCCTCGGGGCCGCCGAACTTCTCCACCAGGCGCAGCACCTCGTTGATCACCTCGTTGCCCGGATCGAGCAGGAAGTCGTTTATGGCCTTGACGTGTTCGTCGGAGATCCTGAGTCTTTCCCTGAGATCTGACATGACCTGCACTCCTTTACGGGTAGGGGGGAAACATCACTTCTTGAACTTCGCGGCCATCTTCTCGAACTTGGGGTACTCGCCCTCGATCATGCGGTAGCAGTGCTCCTCGGCGGGGAAGGCGCCCGAGCGCACCTCCTCGGCGTAGCTGGAGATGGCACCGGTGACCACCTCGGCCACGTTGGCGTACTTCTTGACGAACTTGGGGGTGAAGGCCTGGAACTGGCCGATGAGATCGGAGACGATGATGAGCTGGCCGTCGGTGTGCATGCCGGCGCCGATGCCGTAGACGGGGATGGGCAACAGCTCGGCGATGAACTTGCCCACCTCGGGAGGCACCGCCTCGAGCAGCAGCAGCTGTATCCCCGCCTGGTGCAGGGCCACGGCGTCTTCGATGAGCGTCTCGGCCGACTCCACGGTGCGCCCCTGGGCCTTGTGACCTCCGAGCTGCCCGGAGGACTGGGGAGTGAGCCCGATGTGGCCGCAGACGACTATGCCGGCGTCGAGGATGGCCCGGATCTGCGGGATCACCCGCTTGCCGCCCTCGAGCTTGATGGCGTCGCAGTCGGCCTCCTTGAGGAAGCGCACGGCGTTGGCCACTGCCTCGCGCTCGGAAAGCTGGTAGGAGCCGAAGGGCATGTCGCCCATGACGAAGGTGTTGGGGGCTGCCCGCCTGACCGCCTCGCAGTGGACTATGCACTGGTCCATGGTCACCGGGATGGTGCCCGGGTAGCCGTATACGCACATGCCCAGCGAGTCGCCCACCAGGATCATGTCCACCCCGGCGGCCTCGGCGAACTGGGCGGTGGGAAAATCGTAGGAGGTGATCCACACCACCTTGCGGCCTTCCTTCTTCATCTTGTACAGGTCGAGAATGCTCTTCTTTCTCTTCTTGTTGGCCATGATATCGCGCTCCCTTGGGACTGGTTAACGTTTGGCCCTGATCAAGCCCGGACCACGGGTGCTTGTCAAGGTGAAAGACACTGGCCAGGTGAGGCGCGGCGGGCTATTATCGGCCCCGGAGGAAAAACATGGATCTGCCCCGCTGCGCCAAGACGCTCATCGGCTCCCTGCCGCACACCGACCCCGAGCGGGCGGTGCGGCTGGTGCTCGAGCACCTGGAGGAGATCCCCATCTTTCCCGAGCTGCCCCGGCGGGGACTGCTCGAGGAGATGATCGGCTCCCACACCTCCGGGCTGCCCGGGCTGGTGGTGGACGAGCGGGGCAGGCGCCTGTACGTGGACACCGGCCGCGACCTGGCCGACGAGCTGGCGGCGTTCTACCAGCGGGTGCTGGAGGCCGAGCGGACGGGCAACCTGGACGGCTTCGCCATCGACGGCGAGCACTCCGCCGCCCTCGAACCGGCGGCCCGGGCCCTGGCCGGAAGGGGGGTGAAGTATCCTCTGGTCAAGGTACACATACCCGGCCCGGTGACCTTCCAGCTCGGCCTCGAGGACGCCTCCGGCCGGCCGCTGTACTACGACCCGACGTTCTCCGACGTGCTGCTGCGCCAGGTGGAGATGCAGGCCCGCTGGCTGGTGCGGCGCTTCCGGCCTTACGCGGAGCGGGTGCTCATCTTCCTCGACGAGGCCTCGCTGGCCGCCTTCGGCTCCTCCGGTTACCTGGGCGTGTTGCGCGCAGACGTCGTCGACCGGCTGGGCAGGGTGGTGCGCCCGCTGCAGCGGCAGGAAGGAGCGCTGGTGGGCATCCACGTCTGCGGCGGCACTGACTGGCCCATGGTGATGGAGGCCGGCTTCGACCTGCTCAACTTCGACGCCTTCGCCTACAGCCGGGCGCTGCTGGCCTACGCCGGGCAGGTGCAGGAATTTCTCGCCCGGGGCGGCCTGCTGGCCTGGGGGCTGGTGCCCTCGAGCCACCACGTCGACACCGCTTCCGCCGGGGAGCTGGCCAGGCGGCTGCTGGAGATGGTCGACGAGCTGGCCGGGGCGGGTCCGCTCGGGCGCGACGACATCCTGGCCCGTTCCCTGCTCACCCCGTCGTGCGACCTGGGCACCCTGAGCGAGGCCCGGGCCGAGCGGGCACTCGACCTGCTCGACGCCCTGGCCGAGCGCATCCAGCCCTTAACCCGCTGACACACCGGCAGAAACCCCGGGGACAGGCCCGGTGGTTTCGGTGGTTTCCGGAGGGTTCGACCACCTAGAAGGAGACGGTGGCGTTGATGGGCCAGTGATCTGAAGGGTACTGGCCGCCCTGCCCGTACCCGTGCAGGTCGGCGCTCCACTGCGGGCAGGCGAAGGAGGCATCACCGGCCACGAAGATGTGATCGATGCGACTGCCGGTATCGTAGTCCGGAGCCGGTGACAGGTTGCTGTCGACCCGCCACTGCTCGGCCATGTCGAAGGTGTTGCTCAGCCTGAAGCCGGAGCCCGCCACTCCCTCGGTCAGTATCCGGTAGGCCGTGTCGGCGGGCTGCGAGTTGAAATCGCCGGTGACCAGCACCGGCAGCCGCTCCGCCGGGGGAGCCGTACGCTCCAGCAGCAGCGGAGCGGACAGCTCCTGGCTGGGGGAGTTGTTGTCGAAATGGGTGGTGATGAAGTAAAAGGACCGACCGCTGTCGATGTCGAGAAAGCGCGCCCAGTTAACCAGGCGCGGCAGCTGCAGGCCGTCGGCAAAGCCCGCCGACCAGGGCTCGTCCGGGGTGGGGCTCAACCAGTAATAGCCGTTGTCTTCCAGCCGGAAGCGCTCGGCCCGGTAGAAGATGGTGGCGTCCGGGTACTCTTCCAGGCCCAGCGGGCCGGGGCTGTCACCGACGAAGTACACGGCCCGGTAGCCGTCCATGAATTCGAGGAACTGATCCACCTCGGAGACCCAGGTCAGCTCCTGCAGCCCGGCCAGGTCCGGGGCGTTGCGCTGCATGATGTCGGCGAAGTAGCCCAGCCGTTCTTCCCAGGGAGCGTACTCGTTGTTACAGAAGGAGCACAGCACGTTGTAGGTCATCACCCGTATCTCCAGGCGCTCCTCGCCGCCGCCGGAGCAGGCCGCGGCCAGCACCAGCGGCAGCAGCAGCATCCACTTCACCTTCATGGCTCTCACCTCCCTGCGAAAAGTACCGCGGTGGCGACTTGCCGGCAAGGCGACCCGCCGAGGGTGTGTACGGAAATCGGACACGTGTCCGGATTCCGGTCCGGCCGGCGGCCCGGCCCGCGGGCCTGTCCCCGCTTCAACAGGTTGT
>QMME01000083.1 GCA_003647095.1 Deltaproteobacteria bacterium | reverse complement strand
GGAGGCCAGTCCACCTTCATGCCCAGGCCCAAGCCCATGTCGGCGAGCAGGTCCTTGATCTCCTTCAGGGACTTGCGCCCGAAATTCTTGGTCTTGAGCATTTCCGCTTCCGTGCGCTGCACCAGGTCGCCGATGGTCTTGATGTTGGCGTTTTCCAGGCAATTGGCCGAACGCACGGAAAGTTCCAGCTCGTCCACACTGCGGCCGAGCTTGTCCCATAGCTTCTCCTGCTCCTCGCTGCGCCGTTCATCTTCGCCACCCTCGTCCTCGGGGAAGTTGATGAAGATGCTCAGCTGTTCCTTGAGGATCTTGCTGGCGTAGGCCACGGCCTCCTGGGGATGGATGCTGCCGTCGGTCCATACTTCCAGGGTCAACTTGTCGTAGTCGGTGCGCTGGCCCACGCGGGCATTGGCGACCTGGTAGTTCACCTTGCGCACCGGCGAAAAGATGGCGTCCAGGGGAATGGTACCCACGGCGGCCTCCGGGTCCTTGTTCTGCTCGGCCGGCACGTAGCCGCGGCCCCGGGCCACCTGCAGTTCCATCTTCAGGCGCCCCCGCTCGGAAACGGTGGCGATGTGCTTGTCGGGATTCAGCACGGTGATGGTGCCGTCGGTCTTGATGTCGCCGGCCCGGATGACGCAGGGTCCCTTGGCGTCGACGGTACAGGTCTTGGGCTCCCAGCCATCCATCTTCAACCTGACTTCCTTGAGGTTGAGTATGATGTCGGTCACATCTTCGGATACGTCTGGCACCGAGGTGAACTCGTGCAACACGCCGTCGATCTTGACCGACACGAAGGCCGTTCCCTGGATACTGGAAAGCAGGATTCGCCGCAAAGAGTTGCCGATGGTGGTGCCGAAGCCCCGTTCGAACGGCTCACCTACGAACTTGGCATAGGTAGCCGACAGGCTGTCCCGGTCGACCAGCAACATCTTGGGCTTGATCAGATCCCGCCAATACCTGGAGATTTCCATGAAGCCACTCCTTTACCGACCGTCTAGACGGTCCGTGGGGTTCGCAGGCCGTTTCCTACCTCGAGTAGATCTCGACGATCATCTGCTCCTGAATGGGCATGGTGATGTCTTCGCGGCTGGGCAGACCGGAAACCACCGCCTTCATCTCCTTGCTGTCCAGTTCAATCCAGCCCGGCACCCCGCGACGCTCCACCCCCTCCAGGGCGTCCTTGAACAGGGCGATCTTCTTGCTCCGGTCCCGGACGTTGACTTCATCGCCCACCTTGAGCAGGTAGGAAGGCAGGGTGATCTTCTTGCCGTTTACCCGGAAGTGCCCGTGCCGCACCAGTTGGCGGGCCTCCCGGCGCGTGCGCGCGAAACCCATGCGGTAGACCATGTTGTCCAGGCGCCGCTCCAGCAGCAGCAGCAGGTTTTCGCCCTTGACGCCCTTCATTCGTGAGGCCCGCTGGAAGGTCAAGCGGAACTGCTTCTCCAGGAAGCCGTAAATACGCTTCACCTTCTGCTTCTCCCGCAACTGCTCGCCGTAGGGAGAAAACTTGGGACGCCTTTGCCCGTGCACGCCCGGCGGGTAGGGGCGCCGGTCAACCGAGCACTTCTCGCTGTAGCACCTGTCACCCTTGAGGAACAGCTTCAGCCGTTCCCGCCGGCAGAACTTGCATACTGAACCACGATATCGAGCCACTGGTACCTCCTCGATCCGGGATCGCGCTTACACCCGGCGCCGCTTGGGCGGCCGGCAGCCGTTGTGGGGAATGGGGGTCACGTCCTGGATCATGGTAATCTTCAATCCCGATGCCTGCAGGGCCCGGATGGCCGCCTCGCGGCCGGCACCGGGACCCTTGACCTCGATGCCGATCTGCTTCATGCCGTGATCCATGGCCTTCTTGGCCGCATCCTGGGCCGCCAGTTGGGCGGCGAAGGGCGTGCTCTTGCGCGAGCCCTTGAAGCCCCGCGCCCCGGCACTGGACCAGGCAACGGTGTTGCCGGCAACATCGGTGATGGTCACGATGGTGTTGTTGAAGGTCGCCTGGATGTGGGCCACACCACTCTGCACGTTCTTCTTTACCTTCTTCTTCTGCTTGGCCACTTTCTGTCACTCCCGTTCCGGGCCCGGCCGGCCTTAGTGGCGCGCCGCACCCTTCTTCTTGACGGCTGTCCGCCGCGGTCCCTTGCGAGTGCGGGCGTTGGTATGGGTACGCTGGCCACGCACGGGCAGACCCTTGCGGTGCCGCAGCCCCCGATAGGCATTCAGGTCCATCAGGCGCTTGATGTTCATGGACACCTCGCGCCGCAGGTCGCCCTCGACCTTGTAGTTGCCATCTATGTACTCGCGCAGCTTCTTGACGTCTTCTTCCGACAGATTGTCGGTGCGCTTGCTGGCATCCAGGCCCGTGCCCGCGATTATCTCCCGCGCCCGGGTGCGCCCGATCCCATAGATATAGGTAAGGGCAACATCGATACGCTTGTTACGGGGCAGGTCAACTCCGGCAATTCGTGCCACCTTGCTACCTCCTTGTACGCCGCCAGGCGCCCATCATCCCTGCCGCTGCTTGTGGCGGGGATTTTTCTTGCAAACCACGCGGACCACGCCCTTCCTCTTGAGGATGCGACAGTCCTTGCACATCTTCTTTACCGATGAACGTACCTTCATGGCTCAACCTTCCTCGTCCAGCACGGAGAGAATCTCCGGCCCGTTGTTCGTCACCGCCACCGAGTGCTCGAAGTGGGCCGACAGTTTACGATCCTTGGTAAGCTGCGTCCAGCCATCCGGGGCCGTCTCCACCTCCCAGGTCCCTTCGTTGACCATGGGCTCTATGGCCAGCACCATGCCCGGGCGCATGCGTTCGTTGTGGCCCTTGGCCCGGTAATGCGGGATCTGCGGCTCCTCGTGCAGGGCCCGGCCGATTCCGTGGCCCACGAAGTCACGTACCACCGAGAAGCCGTGGCCCTCCACGTAGTCCTGGATCACCGCCCCGATGTCACCGATGCGGGAGCCGGCGTGGACCGCCTCCTGGATGGCCTTTTCCAGGGCCTCCCTGGTGACCCGTAGCAGCCGTTCCGCGGTGGGACTGACCTTGCCGATGGCCACGGTAATGGCGGCATCGCCGTAGAGACCGTCCACCACCGCCCCGAAGTCCACGCTGAGGATGTCCCCCTCCCGGAGCTTGCGCTCGGCCGCGGGAATACCGTGCACCACTTCCTCGTTGATGGAGGTGCACAGCGAGCCGGGAAACGGGTAGGGCCCGGCTCCCTGGTATCCCTTGAAAGCCGGCTCGGCCCCCAGGCTCCTGGTCAGCTCCTCGGCCAGGCGGTCGAGTTCCAGGGTGCTCACCCCCGGCCGGGCCTGGCGCTCCACTTCGTGCAACACCCGGGCCACCACGCGATCGGCACGTCGCATGGCCTGCAGCTCGGCGGCGGATTTCAGGTAGATTGCCATGGTTACGCCTTGCCGACCACCTCGTCGATGAGGGCCTCGACCTGCCGGGGCGTGCCGCTGCCGGCGATGCGCCGTAACAGGCCGCGGGACTCGTAGTAACCTTTCAGCGGTTCGGTCTGCTCGCGGTAGACGGCGATGCGCTGGCGGATGGTCTCTTCCTTGTCGTCGTCGCGAATGATGAGTTTGCCGCCGCACTTGTCGCAGATACCTTCCTGCCGCGGGGGATTGAACTCGACATGGAACATGGCGCCGCAGTCCGGGCAGGAACGCCGGCCGGTCAGCCTCTTGACCAGCTCCGCTTCCGGCACCTCGATGCTGAGAACGTGATCCAGCCCCCGGCCCATGTCCTCGAGCATCTTGTCCAGGGCCTCGGCCTGGCTGACCGCCCGGGGAAAACCGTCGAGGATGAAGCCGGGCCGGCAATCGTCCTGCTGCAGGCGCTCGCGCACCATGGCGATGACGATGTCGTCGGGAACCAGTTGTCCGGCATCCATCTTGGCCTTGGCCTTCATCCCCAGCTCGGTCTGGTCGCGCACCGCCGCCCGCAGCAGGTCCCCGGTAGAGATCTGCGGCAGCCGCAGCTTGTCCACAAGCTTCTTGGCCTGGGTTCCCTTGCCCGCTCCGGGGGGTCCGAGAAGTATCAGTTGCATGATCAGGTTCCTTTCTCCACCACCGCCGTCAGCCCCGGCGCCCGCGGCCGCGAATGCGGGGACCCTTGGGGCCGGTCAGGCCATCGTAGTGGCGGGTGATCATGTGAGTCTCGATCTGCGAAACCGTGTCCAGGGCCACTCCCACCACGATGAGCAGGCTGGTGCCACCGTAGTAGAAGGGTACGTTGAACTGCTGGATCATCAGGGTGGGCAACACGCATACCGCCGACACGTACAGGGCCCCGCCGAAGGTGATACGGCTGAGCACCTTGTCTATGTAGACCGCGGTCTGCTTGCCCGGGCGGATGCCGGGGATGTAGCCGCCGTATTTCTTCATGTTGTCGGCCACGTCGATGGGGTTGAAGGTGACCGCGGTGTAGAAGTAGCAGAAAAAGACGATCAGCAACACGTAGATGGTCATGTAGGCCCAGCCACCGGGACTCAGCAGGTTCTGGATGTCCTGCATCCAGGGCGTCTGGATGAAATTGGCCAGAGTAGCCGGGAACAACAGTATCGACGAGGCGAAGATGGGCGGAATCACCCCGGCGGTGTTGACCTTGAGCGGCAGGTGGGTGCTCTGCCCGCCGTACATCTTGCGACCCACCACCCGCCGGGCGTACTGCACGGGAATGCGTCGTTGCCCCCTCTCGAAGAAGACGATCACCGCCACCACGCCCACGGCGATAATGGTGACCACGAACACCGTGAAGGGGGTAAGCACGCCCTTTTGCATGAAGGTAAAGACGCTGATCAGGGCATCCGGGAAAGCAGCCACGATGCCGGCGGTGATGATCAGGGAGATGCCGTTGCCGATGCCGCGCTCGGTGATCTGCTCGCCCAGCCACATGATGAAGGCGGTGCCGGCGGTGAGCGAGAGGATGGTCATCAGCCGGAAACCCCAGCCCGGGGAGGCCACGGCGGCGTCGCCCAGGTTGCTCTTCAGGCTTTCCAGGTAGAAAGCGATGCCCAGCCCCTGGATGATACTGAGCAGGACGGTTCCGTAGCGGGTGTACTGGGTTATCTTGCGCCGCCCCAGCTCTCCTTCCTTCTGCAATTTTTCGATGGCCGGTACCACCACCGCCAGCAGCTGCAGGATGATGGAGGCCGAGATGTAAGGCATGATGCCCAGGGCGAAGATGGACATCTGTCGCAGGGCGCCTCCCGAGAACATGTTGAACAGGCCCAGGAAGCCGCCACCGGTACCCATCAGTTTCTGCACGATGGCCCGGTCCACGCCGGGAACGGTGACGAACACTCCCACGCGATAGACACCGAGCAGGAAGATGGTGAACAGGATGCGCTTGCGCAGCTCGGGAATCTTTGACAGGCTGCCGAATACCGATGGCACCTCAACCCTCCTCACCCGCGGCCGGCGCCTTGCTCCGGATCCGCACGGGCTCGATCACCTCGGCCTGTCCGCCGGCTTTCTCGATCTTGGCCCGGGCCGCGGCGCTGAAGGCCTGGGCCCTCACCACCAGCGGCTTGTCCAGTTCGCCGTCGGCCAGGACCTTGACCCGGTCGCTGACGCGCTTGAGCAGCCCCGCTTCCACCAGGGCGACGGGATCGACCACGGCATTGGCCTCGAAGCGCTCCAGGTCACCGGCGTGCACCACGCTGTAGGGCCGGCGCCAGATATTGGTGAACCCGCGCTTGGGCAGCCGCCGCTGCAGGGGCATCTGCCCGCCCTCGAACCAGGGCCGCACCTTGGCCCCGCTGCGTGACAGCTGGCCCTTGTGGCCGCGGCCGGCGGTACCCCCGGTTCCGGAGGCCGGCCCCCGGCCCACTCGCTTCTTCCTCTTCCTGCCGCCTGCACCGCTCAGGTTGTCGAGACCCATTTCCTTCCTCCAGCAAACGCCGCTCCCCGCGGGAACAACGCTAGATCTGCTCCACGTCGAGCAGGTAACGAACCTTTTCCACCATTCCCCGGATGGCCGGCGTGTCTTCACGCTCTACCACCTGCTGCCGCCGCTTCAGGCCCAGGCCGTCGAGAATCTGCCGGTGCCGGGGCAGCTTGCCGATGCGACTTTTCTTCAGCGTCAGGCGCAACTTACCAGCCATGATCCACCTCTTTCCCTCAGGCCACCCGTTCGGCGTCCACGCCCCGGCGCCGGGCGACATCTTCCCGGCTTTCCAGGTCTCCCAGGGCCTCCATGGTGGCCCGTACCACCGAGTGGGGATTGTTACTGCCGATGCACTTGGTGAGCACGTCCTTGACCCCGGCCACCTCCAGGATGGCCCGAACCGGACCTCCGGCGATGACGCCGGTTCCCTTGCGGGCCGGCCGTAACAACACCTGCCCGGCCCCGGCGCGCCCCAGCACCTCGTGAGGAATGGTGCCCTCGACCAGGGGCACCCGCCGCATCTGTTTCTTGGCGTTCTCGTGGGCCTTGCGAATGGCCTCGGGCACCTCGTGGGCCTTGCCCTTGCCCACGCCCACCATGCCGGCACCGTCACCTACCACCACGATGGCGCTGAAGCGAAAACGCCGGCCGCCCTTGACCACCTTGGCGACCCGGTTGATGTTGATGACGCGATCGATCAATTCCATGTCGTTGTGGCTCATCGGCTCCACGGAAAGCCTCCTTACCTAGAAAGACAGGCCCTTGTCGCGGGCTCCGCTGGCCACCCGCGCCACCCTGCCGTGGTAGGCGTAGCCATTGCGGTCGAAAACAACCTTGCCAATGTTCTTCTGCTGGCAACGCTCGGCCAGTATCTCGCCCACCTTCTGGGCGACCTCGGCCTTCTTCAGGCCCTTCATCTGCTCGCGCAGCTGCTTGTCCAGGGAAGAAGCGGCAACCAGCACCCGGCCGCTCTCGTCATCGATCACCTGGGCGTAGATGTGCTTGAGGCTGCGAAACACCGTCAGCCGCGGCCGCTCCGGGCTGCCCACCACTTTCTTGCGGATGTGCATCTTGCGCTTCATCCGCCGCCGCTGCTTTACTTTCAGATTACCGATCATGGCGACCTCCTGCCTGCCGCTATCAGCCCACGGCCTTCTTGCCGGCCTTGCGCTTGATCTGTTCACCCTCGTAGGTGACCCCCTTGGCCTTGTAGGGATCGGCCGGGCGCAGGGCGCGGATCTTGGCGGCGAACTGCCCCACCTTCTCGTTCTCGATGCCCTTGACCACCACCCGGTCGGCCGCGGGTACCTCCACCTGCAGGCCAGCGGGAATGGCCATCTCCACCTTGTGGGAGAAGCCCAGCTGCAACACCAGGTTCTGGCCGGCCTTCTCGGCCCGGTAGCCCACTCCGCTGATGACCAGCGTACGCTCGAAACCCTTGCCAACGCCGGTGATCATGTTGGCAATCAGGGCCCGGGTGAGACCCTGGCGGGCCCGGCCGGTACGATCATCGCGCAGTCGCTTGACCCGTACCTGCCCGTCGGCGACCTCCACGGCCACTTCCGGCAACAGGTTGTACTCCAGCTTGCCCTGGGGACCCTGCACCACCACGGTCTGTCCCGCCAGCTTCACATCCACTCCCTGGGGAATGGCCACGGGCTTCTTTCCTATCCTGGACACGGCAAACCTCTCTTCACGCAAGTATCAACCGTTTACACCCTCACCACACCGAGCACAGCAATTCACCGCCCACCCGCTCGCGACGGGCCTGGCGATCGGTCAGCACCCCGCGCGGGGTGGAAAGCACCGCCACTCCCAGGCCGTTGCGCACGCGCGGAATCTGGTCCACCGATACGTACCAGCGCCTCCCGGGCCGGCTCATGCGTTTCAATCCCCGGATACACGACTGGCCCCGCTCGTCGTAGCGCAGCCTCAACACCAGCAAACCCTGACGACGATCGGGAACCCGGGTCACGTCGGAGATGAACCCTTCCTGCTTCAACACCTCGGCCAGGCGAGCCTTGAGGTTCGACGCTGGCACCTGCACCTCTTCCTTGCCGGCCTGGCAAGCGTTGCGGATGCGGGTGAGAAAATCGGCAATGGGATCGGTCATACTCATGACGTCAACTCTCCTTACCTCCGGCAGGCGGCCGCCATCACCAGCTGGCCTTGGTCACGCCGGGAATCTCCCCGTGCAGGGCCAGGGTACGGAAGCAGATACGACACATGTCGAATTTCCGCAGGTAGGCCCTGGGTCTGCCGCAAAGCGGGCAACGATTGTAGCGGCGTACCGCGAACTTCGGCTTGCGCCGGGCCTGCGCGATCTTTGACTTCTTGGCCACGGATTCTCCTCCCACAGCCCCAGGGGCTAGTTACGAAAGGGCATACCCATGTGCTTGAGCAGCGCCCGACCTTCCTCGTCGTTGCGTGCCGTGGTCACGATGGTGACGTTCATGCCCTTGATCTTCTCAACCTTGTCGTAGTTTATCTCCGGAAAGATGATCTGTTCCCGGATACCCAGGGTGAAATTACCCTTGCCATCGAAGGAGCGCCTGGAGATGCCCTTGAAGTCGCGTACCCGGGGAATGGCGACGTTGACCAGGCGATCGAAGAACTCGTACATGCGTTCCTTGCGCAGGGTGACCATGCAGCCAATGGACATGCCCGTACGCAGTTTGAAGTTGGCTATGGAACGACGCGCCTTGGTCACCACCGGCTTCTGACCGGTGATCTGTGCCATCTCCGCCAGGGAGTTCTCGATCATCTTGGGGTTCTGCAAGGCCTCGCCCAGACCCATGTTGACGATGATCTTCACCAGCCGCGGCACCTGCATCTGGTTGGTGTAGCCGAACTCTCCCATCATCTTGGGAACGACTTCCTGCCGATAGAAATCTCTCAACCTGGCCATGACTGACTCCGCTGGACCCTACTTGTCCAGATTCTCGTTACACTTGCGGCAAAAGCGCACCTTCCGGCCGTCTTCCAGCCGTCGCACCCCGAACTTGGTGGGCTGGTTGCAGCTGCCGCAGATCAGTTTCACGTTGGAGATGTGCAGGGGCGCGGGCGCGTCGATGATACCCCCCTGGGGGGCCTTGGGATCACTGCCGGCCTTGACGTGCCGCTTGACCTTGTTGACCCCTTCGACGATGACCCGCTGCCGATCCGCTTGCACCTCGAGCACCTTGCCGCGCATCTTGCGATCCCGGCCGGCCAGCACCATCACCACGTCGTTTTTCTTGATCCTCATGGACATTTCCACGTTCCTCCGGACACCCGCCGTGCTACAGCACTTCCGGTGCCAGCGACACGATCTTCATGAAGTTCTTGGCCCGCAGCTCCCTGGCCACCGGCCCGAAGATGCGCGTTCCCACGGGTTCCTTCTGGGGGGTGATGAGCACGGCCGAGTTGTCGTCGAACTTGATGTAGGTGCCGTCGGGCCGCCCCACCTCCTTGGCCACCCGCACGATCACCGCCCGGCGTACCTCTCCCTTCTTGACCTTGGACCCCGGCAAGGCTTCCTTGACCGACACCACAATGATGTCGCCGATGCCGGCGTACTTGCGCTTGCTGCCACCCAGCACCTTGATGCACTGGACCCGTTTGGCACCGGAATTATCCGCAACGTTCAGCATGGTCTGCATCTGGATCATGGCTCAGTCCTCTCCGCCCGCCCGCGGCTCGCTGAGAGCTAGCGGTGCTCAGTCCTCCATGCTCCGTTCCAGGACCTTGCGCACCCGCCAGCGCTTGGTCTTGCTCAGAGGCCTGGTTTCGACGATTTCCACCTTGTCACCCGTCCGGCAACCATGCTCGTCGTGAGCCTTGAAACGGTTGCGCCGGCGGATGAACTTCTTGTACTGGGGGTGCTGGATCTTGGTCTGTACTTCCACCACCACCGTCTTCTGCATCTTGTCGCCAACCACTACCCCCTGGCGAACCTTGGGATTGCCTCTCCGCTGCGTAGCCATGGAATACTCCTCAGGCCTTCTCGGCCGTCTCTGCCTGGCCAGCGGCCTGCTCGCCGGCCACCCGGCGAATGCCCAGCTGGTGCTCGCGAATGATGGTCTTCACCCGGGCCAGGTCGCGCTTGGCCGCCGTCAGGCGGGTGACATTGTCCAGCTGGCCGGTGGCGTGCTGAAAGCGCAGGTTGAACAGGTCCTGCTGCAAGTCCTGGGCCGTCTGCTGCAGCTCCTCCAGGGTTCTTTCCCGATACTCGCGGGCTTTCATAGCTCTTCCCTCCGGGCAATCACCTTGGTGGCCACCGGCAGCTTGTGTCCGGCCAGGCGAAAAGCCTCGCGGGCCACCGGCTCGGATACGCCTTCCAGCTCGAAGAGGATGCGCCCCGGCTTGATCACGGCCACCCATAGTTCGGGCGAGCCCTTGCCCTTGCCCATGCGGGTTTCCAGGGGCTTCTTGGTCAGGGGCTTGTCGGGGAAGATGCGCACCCACATCTTGCCGCCGCGCTTGACGTGGCGGGTGATGGCGATACGGCTGGCCTCGATCTGCCGGGCGGTGATCCAGCCGGACTCGGTGGCCATGATACCCACGTCACCAAAGGCCAGGTTGCAACCGCGCTGGGCCATGCCGCGGCGCTTGCCCTTCTGCAGCTTTCTCCATTTTACCTTGCTAGGCTGAAGCATCTCTCTCTCCTCGGCCCGCTGGCCGGAGGCCGCTCAGACGCGGCTCAACCGGCGTCGCGGCTCCAGTACCTCACCCTTGAAGATCCATACCTTGACGCCGATGGTGCCATAGGTGGTCTTGGCCACGGCCAGCCCGTAGTCGATATCGGCGCGCAGGGTATGCAGGGGCACGCGCCCTTCGCGATACCATTCCCGGCGGGCCATCTCCGCTCCTCCCAGCCGTCCGGCGCAATGGATCTTGATGCCCTTGGCCCCGAACTTGAGGCTGGTGGAAACCGCCTTCTTCATGGCGCGGCGGAAGGCCACCCGGTTGACCAGCTGGCTGGCGACGTTCTCGGCCACCAGCTGGGCATCCAACTCGGCCTTGCGCACTTCCTTGATCTGCAAGTAGATCTCGCTGTCAACCAACTTCTGCAGCTCTTTCTTGAGGCTCTCCACCCCGGCGCCCCGCTTGCCGATGACGATGCCGGGACGCGCCGTGTGCACGTTGACCTTGGCCTTGTCGCCGGCCCGCTCGATGAAGACCCGCGAAATGCCGGCCCGCTCCAGGTTCTTGCGGATGTAGCGGCGCAGCTTGATATCCTCGTGGAGCCAGCGGGCGTAGTTCTTCTTGGACACCCACTTGGATTCCCAGGTATTGATGTAACCCAGCCTGAAGCCGATGGGATTTACTTTTTGGCCCACAAGCAACCTCCTTCACTTGGCCTCGTCCAGCACGAAGGTGACGTGACTGGTCTTTTTCTGGATCATGGTGGCCCGGCCCATGGCCCGGGGCATCCACCGCTTCAACATGGGACCCGGATCCACCCGGACCTCCTTGACCACCAGCAGGTCTACGTCGCTGACCACCTCGGCGGCATTGGCCACCACGGCCCGCAACATCCTGGCCATGGGCCCGGCGGCCGAGCGCCGGGTGTGGTCCAGAACCGCCAGGGCCTCTTCCACCCGGCGACCGCGAATGACGTCCGCCACCACCCGGGCCTTGCGCGGCGATACCCGCAGGTAATGGAGCACGCCCCGCTTGTGCTTCATGGCCGCGCGTTGCTCGGCTTCCCTTTCCTTCCTGAGCCTTTTTCTCCGACTCATCTTCCACCTCGGTGCGACTGGTTATTGCCAGTGACGTCCATCATCCCTTCTTGCCCGGCTTGGGCTTGGACTTGCGATCACCCGAATGACCACGGAAGGTGCGCGTGGGGGCGAACTCGCCCAGCTTGTGCCCGACCATGTTCTCGGAGACGAACACCGGGATGAACTTGTTGCCGTTGTGCACGGCAAAGGTCAGGTTGACCATCTCCGGCAAGATGGTGGACCGGCGCGACCAGGTCTTGATTACCCGGCGATTGCCCGTACGCTGCGCCTCCAGCACCTTCTTCACCAGGTGCTGATCCACGAAGGGCCCTTTCTTGATTGACCGTGCCACTGCCTGCTCCCTTGTTATTTACGCCGCCGCACGATGTACTTGTCGGTGCGGGGGTTCTTGCGGGTCTTGCGTCCCTTGGTATGCCAGCCCCAGGGTGATACCGGGTGGGGATTGCCCTGCCCGGCGCGACCCTCGCCGCCGCCGTGGGGATGATCCACCGGGTTCATGGCCACGCCGCGGACCGCCGGGCGACGTCCCAGCCAACGGTTGCGTCCGGCCTTGCCGATCTTGATGTTCTCGTGGTCGATGTTGCCGACCTGGCCGATGGTGGCCCAGCAGTCCTGGTGTACCTTGCGCACCTCGCCCGAGGGCAAGCGGATCTGGGCGTAAGTCCCCTCCTTGGCCAGCAACTGTCCGGAGGAGCCGCCGGCGCGGATGAGCTGGCCGCCCTTGCCCAGCTTGATCTCCAGGTTGTGAATGGCCGTGCCCAGGGGAATGTTGCGCAGGGGCAGGTGGTTGCCCGGCTTGATGTCGGCGTGTTCGCTGGCCACCACGGTATCACCGACCTGCAACCCCACCGGCCAGAGGATGAAGGCCTTCTCGCCGTCGATGTAGTGCAACAGGGCCAGGTGGGCGGAGCGGTTGGGATCGTACTGCACGGCCCGCACCCTGGCCTCCACGTCGCGCTTGTAACGCCGGAAGTCAACCAGGCGCAGCTTGCGCTTGTGACCACCACCGCGCCGGCGCACGGTGATGCGCCCGGTATTGTTGCGCCCGGAGGAGCGCTTCTTGGAACGGGTCAGCTTCTTGACCGGCCGCTGGTTCCCCTGCAGCGGCTGGTAATCGTT
>QMME01000082.1 GCA_003647095.1 Deltaproteobacteria bacterium | reverse complement strand
TGATCTTGCGGTGAAATTCTCCCCGGTAATGGCGTACCAGGCTGACGTCGCCGAACTCGATGTCGTAGATGAACCACTTCTTGTCCTTGAGAAACAGGTGGAAGGTGAGATCCTCGGACACGGTGCGCTGCTTGCTGTTCTTGGCCGAGGCCACTGCCCACACCGAGGCCTTGTCGCCCTCCTCGGCGATCTCCTCCTCCTCTATCTTCAGCTTGAAATTGATGTTGTCGGAGATGGTGGACAGGTAGGAGGCCTCAATAAGCTCGCGCAGCAGCCGGGTAAACTCCCGCTGTTCCTTGTTGTTGCGTTCCTGCCAGTGCGGCCCCAGCGACAGGCGCGCCAGCTCGTGGTAATCGAGAAAGCCATCCACCACCTGCTTGAGCATTTTCTTGCGCAACCGCTCGGCTGCCGAGCCCTTCTTTACCTTGTTCTTGAGAATTGCCCGTACCTGTTCGGCGGCCGTGGTTATCACCCGCGTGGGAGCCTCGGCCCGGGCCCGGATGCCGGAAAACAGTACAGCGACCATGATCACGGAAGCCGTGGTGCTGCCAAGTTTCATCTTGTCTACCTCCCTTGTTCCCGGGTACTTCGACGCAATCGGTCGCGGCAACATTCACCTGGTCCGGGTGCTCATGGTTGTAGCTCTTCTGCCGGAGGCTGGCCGAGATCTTCTCCCACGGCCAGGCGCAGCTCGTCCATGGCCACGGCCAGGTCGTGGTGCACCCGGCTGGACTCGATGGTGGCCTTGGCGTGGGCGGCGATGGAGTCGAGCAAATCCTTGGTGTCGAACACGCCCACGCCGTAGCTCATCAGGTTGGCACGCATCCAGGCCTTGGCCGCGCGCAGGGCCCGGCGCTGTACCCGCCAGCGCGCCCGGGCGGTGCGTACCGCCTGCCAGGCGCGCTCCACCTGCAGGGTGATGGCCTGGCCGGCCTGGTTGGCCTGGGCCTGCACCCGCGCCAGTTCGGCCCGGGCCCGTTCCAGCTGGGCCAGCTTCTGGGGTACATCCAGCTCGATGCGGAAACCCACCGCCAGGGCGGCGTCGTAGTTGGTCAACCCGGGGGAGAGCAGTGGGTTGGTGATATAGTCCTGCACCGGTGACCAGGAACCCTGGACGTAACCGGCCAGGAAGAAATCCGGCCAGAAGCGGGCCCGGGCCACTTCCACGGCGGCCTTGCCGGCCTCGACCCCGGCCGCCAACATGAGCAGTTCCGGGCGTTGCCGGCGGGCCTGCTCGAGCAACCTGGGAAGCTCCGGCGGTTGTTCGGCTGGCAGTGCTATTTCCCGCCAGGCCAGCTCGCGCCCCCGGCCCAGTTGCTCGATGCCGGTGAGGAAGCGCAGGGCGGACAGGATGCCCGCCCGGCCCTGGCGACTTTGTTCCAGGAGGGTGTCGAGCTGGGCGGCGTAGTAGCGCAGCTTGAACAGGTCTCGGTCGGTGACTTCCTCGTTGAGCTCGTCGAGCATCTTGAGGAGTTTCTTCTCGGCGCTGGTGATCTTGCGCTGGCTGTCTTCCAGTACCTCCACGGAGCGACTGGCCACCAGCCAGGCCCAGTAGGCACGACGCACTTCCAGGGCCACCTGCTGGCGAGCCTGGCGGATGCCGGCCGAACCGGCCTCGACACCGGCCGCGGCCGCCCGGCGGGCGGCGTCGATCTTGCCGAAGGTGTAGATGGGCAAGACACCTTCCAACTTGCCTCCCAGGGCGAAGCTCATCTTGCCGAACTCGAAGTCGCCGGTCTTGGAGGCCTCGGTCACCTCCAGGCCGGTGCAGCCGGGATCGCTGTCGGGATTGCAAGCCAGGCGGCGCTCTCCCACCGGGCCACCGAACAGTCCCTGTAAACGCAAGCGGGGAAACCACGCCCAGCGGGCCTCCTTGAAACGGGCCCGGTAGACATCGAGCTGGGCATTGGCGGCCAGTACCCGCCCGTCGTGGGCCAGGGCGGCCCGTAGCAGCTCTCCCAGGTGCAGCGGGGGAGGCTCCTGGCCGGCCCGGACCGGCGACAGGGGCAACAGCAGGGCAAGCAACAGCTGGGCCATGGTCTTCATTGTCGGCAACGAGGTTAGGTAACAGCGATGCCGCTGTCAACGACGGAGTCAATGGGGGACGGTCTTAACTTATTAACTTTTTGTCCCCCTGATCTCTTTACCTTTCCACCTTGCTTCAATAGAATCGGTTGTACTTTCGGGAGATTATCAAGAGGAAAGGGGTTCAAAACCAGGGCAGGACAAGGCAATATCGTGGGTTGTAGGGAAAAAGTTAAAAAGTTAAGACCGTCCCCCAGGCTGGTGACCCGGGTGTTGCGTCGCCTGAGTAGCCACCAGGGCAAGACCATGCTGGCCCGACTGGGCCAGGGCAAACCTTTCCAGACCCTGGTGGCCACCATCCTCTCCGCCCGGGTGCGCGACGAGGTCACCGAGCAAGTGGTGCCCGAACTGTTGCGGCGCTGGCCAGATGCCGCCAGCCTGGCCCGGGCCCGGCCCGCCGAGGTGGAAGGGGTGATCAGGCGAATCGGTCTGTATCGTGTCAAGAGCAAGCGCCTGGTGCAGGTAGCCCGGCAACTGGTGGAAAGGCACGGGGGGCGGGTGCCCGACAGCCTGGAGCAGCTGGTACAGCTGCCGGGGGTGGGCCGCAAGACCGCCGGTTGCGTGGTGGTCTATGCCTTCGGGGGGCGGGCGCTGCCGGTGGATACCCACGTGCACCGTATCAGCAATCGCCTGGGCTGGGTCGACACCCGCAGCCCGGAGCAGACGGAACGGGCGCTGCTGGAAATGGTACCCCCTGGCTGGCAGGCGCGGGTCAATGACCTGCTGGTGCACCACGGCAAGACCATCTGCCTGCCGCGCGGGCCGCGCTGCGGCGAGTGCCCGGTACGCAACGACTGCGCCCGGGGGCGGGAAACTACCTGACCAGGTCCGGGCGCACCCGGCGGCGCGGGCCACCGTGGCGGCTTGACGACCAGTCGCGGGGGGGGATCACCCGGGCGATCTGCTCCAATCTCCCCTGGGCCTTCAGCCGGTCGTGGATCAGCTGCCAGGCGCAATCGATCGAGTCGTCGATCTCGCACTTGCCGTTGGCCGAGCCGCCGCAGGGGCCGTTGAGCAGGCTCTTCGAGCAACGGGCGATGGGGCAGATGCCGCCGGTGATCTCCAGCAGGCAGTCGCCGCAACCCAGGCAACGTTCGTCCCAACTACCCGGTCCGGTGTTGACGCCCAGGAAGGTGGTGTTGAGCGCCGGCACCACCGGCACCGGCAGGGCCACCTCGGCCGCCAGCTGCACCCCGGCCCCGCAAGCCAGTGACAGAACCAGGTCGCTGTCCTGCATCTGTTCGTGGATGGTGTCGAAGAACTCCCGGTCGCACTGGCGCTCGATGGTGACCTGCTGGTAGTCCCGCTGTCTTCCCTGGAGGCGGTCGGCCAGGCGCAGCTCGCTGGCCAACTCGGCGACCTCCCGTTCCCCGCCGGCTGCGCAAACGGTCACGCAACCGTGACAGCCCAGCAGCAAGATCCGGCGAGCGTCCGCCAGGCTGGCCAAGACTTCGTCAATGGGTTTCCTGTCGGCGGTTATCATGCCTCGCTCCTTGCACCCCTTATACTACTCCGGGCCGGGAAAAAACAACGGTGCTGGCAGGTGGCATCCGGACTTGCGGTCGGGAGGAGATCTCCCTTATTCTCTTGTCGTGGCTGTCCCGGCCCCGGAACCGGCCGGGGACGGCTTCCGGCGGGGATGGAGGAAGGTGCAGGGCATGGAAGCAGAGCGATCTCGGCCGGGGGACGGTAAATCCACAGCAGGGCGCCCCGCTGGCGGCAGTGACCGTGAAGCCCGCCGCCTGATCAACTGGACCGGTTTGTTGTTGATTCTCTTTTCGCTCGTATGGATCACCAGCTTCTATTCCTACGGCGGCTGGGAGGCGATGCTCATCCTGGCCGTGGAAGTGGTGGTGGTCGTGCTGCTGCTATGGTTGCTCCACCATCATCGCCGACTGGCCATCTGGTGCGGGCACGGTATCACCGGCCTGCTGTTGCTGGGAGTGGCGGTAAGCAACTATGCCACGGGAGGACTTTCCGGGGCCAACATGGCGGCCTTCCTGCTGGTGCCGGTGGTGGCCCAGATATGCGTGGGGCCGGCAGGGGTTTGGTGGCTGGTACCCACCCTGGCCGTGGCCGGCGGCATGGAATGGGCCGCCCTGGCGGGCTTCGAATTCCCCAACCTGGTTCCTCCCGAGCACCGGCACTTCGACGAAACCATGACCTGGATGGGAGTGCTGCTGGTGCTGGCGCTGATCGTCTACAGCTACGAGAGGGTACGGGCCCGCTGGGAACGTGAACTGGAGAGCCAGCGTGACCGGGCCCGCGAGGCGGCCACCGCCCGGAGCCGGTTCCTGGCCAACATGAGCCACGAGTTTCGCACTCCCCTCAACGTCATCCTCGGCAACTGTAACCTGCTGGCCGACGATTGCCGGGAGGGACGCGATCGGCACCGGCTGGAGTTGATCGGCAAGAATACCTATGCCCTGCTGGGCCTGGTGGAAGACGCCCTGGACATGGCCAAGATGGAGGCCGGGGGCCTGGAGATTCACGTGGCTCCCTTCGAACCGGGACAGGTGGTGGAAGACGTGGTTCGTTCCATGCAGGGGCGCCTGGAGGAAAGGGACCAGCAACTGCAGGTGGAAGACCGGCGCGGGCAGCCGCGCTACGTGCGGGGAGACGCCTTTCGCCTGCGCCAGATCCTGCTCAACCTGTTGGACAACATCATCAAGTTCGCCGTGCCGGGTCGCGTGACCATCAGGCTGCGCAATGAACCGCTGGGCTGGCTGGTGGTGGAGGTGGAAGACAGCGGCCCCGGTATTCCTCGCCAGGACTGGGAGAAGGTATTTCGCCCCTTCTTCCAGCGGCAGCAGGATTCCGGCGAGCGGGGGGTAGGCCTGGGCCTGGCCATCTGTCGCCAGGTGGCCGAGTCGCTGGGGGGACGGATCAGCCTGCAAGAGCACGAGGGCAGAGGATGCCGGTTCGTTTTGCGCCTGCCCTTTCCCCACTGGGAAAACAAGGAAAAGACCGCTTCCGGCACTCGACCGGGCCCGCTGCTCATCGTCGAGGACGACAGCGCCAGCCGGGAACTGATGGAAACCATCCTGCAGGGTGCCGGCTACCGGGTGCTGCTGGCGGCCACCGGCGGTGAAGCCCTGCGCCTGCTCGGAGAGCGGCAATGTTGCCTGGCACTGGTGGATATCAACCTGCCGGACATGGATGGACTGGAAATCGCCCGGCGGGTGCGTGCCCGCGAGGGCCAGCAGGAGCACGTGGTGCTGGTGGCGCTTACCGCCAACGCCCTGCCGGAACAGCGTGAAGCCTGCTTTGCCGCGGGCATGGATGATTTCGTTACCAAGCCCATCGAGGCCGCCAGGCTGATACAGCTGGTGGGTAGCTGGGTGGACACCCCGGCCGTGAGCAGCCAGGCGGGATGAGCCGGGAATTTCCGGGACGGCGATGAAGTTGCTGGATGTTGCCGTATCATGTTGACAATGACTGGAGTCCTTAGCCTTTGTACGTGGCTGTGGGCGGTGGGCCCGTTGGCGACGCTTGCCTCCTCCCCGGCCGAGTGCCGCGTCCGGGCCGAAAACCACTATCGCCTGGCCGTCACCCAGGCCGGCCTGGCCATGGCGGCGGCAGGTGATGAAGGCGGCCTGGCCCTGGCGGCCAGGGAAAACCTGGTGGCGGTGCTGTGCCTTCTGGCCGACGCCGATGGTTGCCGGCAGCTGCGCCGGGAACTGGGGCGGGCACCCGCCGCCTACCGGCCCTTGCTCGAGGGGCCGGGACTGGCCCCGGAACACCTCGACCAGGCCCGGGCCTTCGCCGTGGAGGTGGAGCGGCTCTCGGTCGAGTGGGGCTACGATCGTGCCCTGGCCAGGCTGGGATTGTCGCTGCTGGAACGGGTCAGCGGTGACTGGTGGCGCGACCGGGCCCGGCAGGCGGCCGAACCGCTGTTGCGCAAGTGGCTGCAGCGGGCCGCCAGTGCCCCGCCCGAGCAGCTGCTGGGCGCACTGTTGCAGGCCGGCCAGGCAGCCTGGCTGGCCATGGACAACCAGCAACTGGGCCAGCTGGCCAGTCGCGTGAGCGGGCTGATCCTGCGCCGGGGTCTCCCGCCGGTGGCCTGGCGCCAGGGCGCGGCGCTGTTGCTGCAGCGCGGGGAAGCGGCCCTGAAAGTGCTGGGCCGGTACGAGGAGGTGGAACGCTTGCTCCAGGCCCGGGCCCGTCTGGAGACCAAGGCGCTCACTCCCCCGGAACTGGAATTCTCCCTGGGTCCCCAAACAACCGGCTTCGAGTGCCGGCTGGGTGCAGCCGCCCGCCAGTGGAGACGCCTGTGGGACAGCAGCCCGCCCGCGGGACCGTCCCGGAAACTGGCGGCCTATTTTTCCCTTTACGCCGGATTGCTGGCCCGTGAGCGCGGCCTGCTGCCGGTGCTGCGACGGGTGCCGATCGCCGGGAAGGGTGCTTACCTGTCGGCCCGCCTGTTGGGTTTGGCCGGGCGGGCCTACCTGCTCCAGGGCGAACTGTGGCGGGCCACGCACCTGCTGGAACGTTCGGCGCAACTGCTCGGCGCCAATCCCCGGACCGGTCTCCTGCGTGCGGCCACCGCGGCCAATGCCGCCCAGGGGCGTTTCCTGCTGGGCCAGTACCGCCGGGCCGCCGAGAGTTTTGCCGCACTGGTACCGCGGCTGGCGGGCCGGCCGCTGTTGCGTTATCGCGTGGCCCTGGGGGCTGCTCATGCCCGGGCCTTTGCCGGGCAACTGTCCCGGGCCCGGCAGTGGTTGCAGCAAGCCCGGCAGCTATTGGCCGACGTGGCGCCGGCCAGCCGGCGCCGGGCCTTGCTGTCCTGGCAGCTGGAAGAGGGCCTGGTCCTGGTCCTGGACGGTGATCGCCAGGCAGCGCTGGCGTCCTTCGCCCGGGCCGAGAGGGAAGCTCGCCGCCTGGGCGAGAGCCGCCAGCAGGTGGTGGCCCTGACCAACCTGGCCGAGATCCTCAACGACCAGGGCCAGGCGGCTCGGGCCCTGGCCCGGGCCCGGGCGGCGCTGGCCCTGAGCGAGGGCAAGACCCAGCCCGATGCTGCCTGGCAGTTATTGACCGAGCAGGGCCGTGCCCTGGTCGGGCTGGGACGCCCGCGCGCGGCGGCAGGTAGCTTCCAGCAAGCCATCGAGCTGGTGGAGAACATGCGTGCCCGCATCGGTGCCGAGGGAGCCCGGCGCAGCTTCGCGTCCGCCAAGGCCCGTCTCTACCGCCAGGCGGTTGCCCTGGCCTGGGAGCGGAGACGACACCGCCAGGCCTTCCTGCTGGCCGAGCGGGCCCGCGGGCGGGCATTTTTGGACCTGCTGGCCGAGCGCTGGCTGGATTCGAGCAATCCCCGGCTGGCAAGGAGGCTGCGCCGGTGGCGCGATGCCCGGCTGGAGCGGCTGCCGTCACCGCGGCTGCTGGTCGGCGAGCCGGCCCGGAGCCTGCTGGCCGGTCGGTCGCAGGCGCCGTCCGCGCGACCGTCCGCCGATGCCCGGCAGGGGTGGATCTCCCTGGTGGCGGTGAACCCGGCCGGGGTGGCGGACGTGCAGGCGGTGCTGCAAGGGGACGAACTGCTGGTGTCGTTTTTCCACGATGGCCGGCGCCTGCTGGTAATGGGCCTGGACAGGCGGGGGGTGTACGCCGCCGAGACGGCCGTTACCACGGATACCCTGCGCAACCGGGTGTCGGCCTTCCTGCGGGTGCTGCGACAGCCCCAACGCCCCGAGCGGGTGGTGCGCCGCAAGGCCGGGCGGCTATATGAATTGCTGCTAGGCGACCTGCTGGCCGCCCACCCGGCCCGGCGCCTGGTGGTGGTTCCCTGGGGCCCTTTGTACTACCTGCCCCTGGCGGCACTGCACGACGGCAGCGGTTACCTGGTGGACCGGGTGGAGAGACTCGAAGTTGTACCCTCGGCGTCGTCGCTGGTGATGCTGCGTTCCGGGGGAAAGGGAGCGACCGGGCAGGTGCTGGCGCTGGGCAACCCACCTTCGGAGTTGCCACCCTTGCCGGCGGCGGAGCGGGAGGTGAACCTGCTGGGCAAGATGTTTGCCGGGGCACTGGTGCGCACCGGCAGCGGTGCCAGCAAGGAGTTTCTGCTGCGGCAGGCGAAGCGGGCGCGGCTGATTCACCTGGCCACTCACGGGGTATTCCTGCCCGGCCGGCCCATGGAGTCCTACCTGGTGCTGGCGGCCGATACCCCGGAGGTGGGACACCTGCGGGCGCTCGACATCCTGCAGCTGGACCTGCGCCGGACCCGGCTGGTGATGCTCTCGGCCTGCGAGACGGCCCGGGCCGAGGTGGCCGGGGGAGAGGAGATCGTCGGTCTCAGCCGGGCCTTCTTCCAGGCCGGGGCCCGCGCGCTGGTGGCCAGCCTGTGGCCGGTGGACGACCGGGCCACAGCCGGCCTGGTGGAGGAGTTCTACCGCCAGTGGCGGCAGGACGGCGACGCGGCGGCGGCGCTGGTGGCCGCGGCTCGCCGGGTCAAGTCCCGGGAGGAATTCCGCCATCCATTTTTCTGGGCGGCGTTTCAGGCGCTGGGGGGATGAAAAAAATCGAAGATTTTTTTTTGAAAGGGCAGCCTGGCGGGCGCTGGGGGGATGATTTGCGAGCCGGGGCGGTCAGCGCTCGACCGGTACGTCGGCGGGCAGCAGCAGGGAGAAATTGCCCGAGCACTCTTCGATGATCCCGCCGGAGATGGATTCGCCCACCAGGTGGGAGGTGCTGTCGTCCGGGCTGTAGAAGAACTGTACGCTGGCGCCGCACACCGGCTGGCCGGCCCCGTCCAGTATACGGCCGCTGACCAGGGTGGGGGGCGACAGCCGGCAGGCCGCCGCTTCCATGACGGTGTCCTGCTGGACGTAGGCCACCTTGGGCAGCGAGCGCGGCAGGCCGCTGGCGGCGGGGGGCAGGAACACCACCCGGTAACGGCCGGGATCGACGCTCATGGCGAAGATCCCGTCGCTGCCGCTGCCGGCCTCGAAGGAGGAGTAGATGCCGTCGTCCTCCCCGGCGGTGGTGGAGATGCGCTCGGCCCGGACGATGACGTCGGCCACCGGCAGGCCGGCGTCGTCGGTGACCTGGCCGGAAAGCAGGGGTCGCGGTGGCAGGGTGAGTTGCACCTGCCTGTCGGCGTCAAGGAGGAGATCGAAGCTGGCCAGGGCCACCTCGCCCACCGCCGGGGGGATCACGGTTACGGTCAGCTGGCCCGCGGGCAGGGTGGTGGCGAAGTGGCCGGTGGAATCGTTGTTGATGAGCATGGTGAACGAGCCCGCTGCCACCGGTTCCACCCGCAGCTTCAGCTGGCAGTCGGCCACCGGGCGACCGTGGGCATCCAGCACCACTCCGCTCAGGGCGTGCACCGGGGGCACCTCCCCCAGGTAGAAAACACCCAGGTCGGGCGTGTCCAGGGCCACGTCGGTAATCTCCACCGTGGGCAGTCGCACCTCGGCACCGGCCGGGGAGATCACTATGTTGGCGCTGGCGGGTGTAGTGGCTTCCAGGTCCCCGTCTTCCGTGACCTGCCAGGCCAGGGGCAGGCGCAGGTAGAAGAATCCCTGCTCGTCGGGCTGGGCCAGGCTGGAACGCAGTCCCGCGGCGGTGACCGCTTCCACCTGCAGGCCGGCGACGGGATGGGGCTGGGTCTGGCTGGCCAGTATCTGCCCGCGCACCACCAGCAGGGGATCCTGGTCCTGCAGGTCGTCCGTCTGCGGATCGGCGAAGGGCAGGTAACGGGGCAAGGGGACCTCGCCGCCGCCGACGGTGGCCGGCTCCAGGACCAACTGGGGAAAGGCCTCGCGCCGCGAGGGCTTGAAAAGCAAGCGGTATTTTCCCGGGGCAACCTGCTGGGAAAAGAAGCCCGACTCGGAGACGGTGATGTTGAAGCTCAGGGTGCGGTTGTCGAAGAGCGGACGGCGCACCGCCGCCAGCATGCCGGGTACTCCACCGGGGGCGTCGGGAGAAGCGATGGTGCCCTCCAGCAGCACCGCCCGCTGCAGCACCAGTTCCAGGTTCTGGCTGTCGACCGTCTTGAGATCGATGGCCGCGAACTGGGTGGTGGCAGTGCTCGAAGACTTGGGAGGAGTCACCTGGGCATCGACCACCGACAGCGGCTTGAAGGAGTTGCTGGGTATGCAGGTGCCGCTGGCGGTGTCGCACACCTGTCCCAGGACGCAGTCCAGGTTGTCCAGGCAGCCCTGGGGGCTGCTGTCGGCAAAGAGAAACTGGCAGGCGCTGGCCGACAGGGCCAGGATGATCAGTGCCAGTCGCCGCGATGTGGTCCGGCCGTTCATGGCTGCTGCTCCCAGGCGCAGATTCCCGAACCGGCGGGGGCCACGCGGAAGGTCCACTGGATCCAGTCCACCTGGCCGTCGGAGTCGGCTGGCAACTGCATGCCGTTGCCGTCGTTGCGGGGTGGGCGATCGGCAACGAAGAAGCGCAGCGAGTGGACCGAGTCGATGGCATAGCCATCCAGCACCAGGCTGGTGGACAGGCCGGGGCGGTCTATTTGGCCCGGCAGGGGATAAATAAAGGTGGTCACCCACTGTTCCTTGGTCTTGTCCTCGCGCCAGTCCTCCAGCCAGCGGGCATAGAGGATGTCTTTCTGGTTGTAGTCACGCACCTGCCCCACCCGGAACACCGCCGGTGAACAGCCGCTGTCGAGGTCGAACACCGCCGCGGTGTCTGCCGGCTCCACGGTGTCGGTGAGAATCTGCGGAGGGTAGAGCGGCTCCGCCGGTTCCTCTTCGATGTCGGGAGAGATTATGCATCCATTTGCCAGCATCAGCACCACCAGCCAGGTGAACAGGACACGGCGCCGCCCTGGTGGCGCCCGCCGGTGATATTTCTGCAAGAGCGGTGCCAGGTTGGCCTCCTTCTTGGCATCTTCCCGTGATAACAGCATATTTGCTGTTACGCTCCTCATGCCGGCCTCTTTCGCCTCCCGCTCACCGCGACACCGTTGCCAGGGTAGGGCCCGGATCAATCACGACTTTGCGCCTCCATGCGTTCCAGGTGGCGAAAAATGGTGCGGGGATCCACTCCCAGGTCGCGGGCCGTCTTGGTACGGTTGCCGCCGTTTCTGGCCAGCACCTTCTGGATGTACTGCCGCTGGAACTCCTCCTTGGCCTGGGCCAGCGGTACGATGGTCTCGAAGTCTTCCAGGTCCAGGTCGAGATCACCGGGACCCAGGTGAGTCTTTTCCGCCAGTACTACTGCCTTGCGCAGGCGGTTTTCCAGTTCCCGGATGTTACCCGGCCAGGAGTATTTTCTCATGGCCTCGATGGCCGCCGGGGAAAACCCCTTGACCTTGCTCTCCAGCTCGCGGGCGAACCTGTTGAGCAGGTAGCGGGCCAGCACCACCAGGTCTTCGCCGCGTTCCCGCAGCGGCGGCAGGTGCAGGCTCACCACGTTGATGCGGTAGTACAGGTCCTCGCGGAAACGACCCGAGGCGATGGCCTGTTCCATGTCCAGGTTGGTGGCGGAGATGACCCGGATGTCCACCGGTTCGGGGCGGGTGTCGCCCACCTTGGTGATCTTCTTCTCCTGCAGGACCCGCAGCAGCTTCACCTGCAGCTCCGGCGGCAACTCGCCGATCTCGTCCAGGAACAGGGTGCCGCCGTCGGCGGCCGCGAACTTGCCGGCCCGGGTGGCGGTGGCACCGGTGAAGGCACCGCGCACGTGCCCGAACAGCTCGCTCTCCAGCAGGTTGGGGGGAATGGCCCCGCAGTTGATGGTCACGAAGGGTCCGCTGGCACGCTGGCTGAGCTGGTGGATGCGCCGGGCCACCAGTTCCTTGCCGGTACCGGTCTCGCCGGTCACCAGCACGGAGATGTCGGTGGGGGCCACCTTCTCCATCTTGCGGAAGATCTCCTGCATGGCCGGGCAGGAACCGATGATCTCACCGAAGCGCATGTTCTCGATCTGGTTGCTCAGTTGCTGGTTGTCCAGGCGCAACTCGTCCAGCAACAGCGCGTTCTGCACGATCAGCGAGGCCTGGGCGGCGAACACCTCCAGCATCTCCAGGGAGCGTTCCTCGAAGAGGTTGACCACGTTGTCGTTGCCCAGGTAGAGCACCCCGAACAGCTCTCCCTTCTCCATCAGGGGCGCCGCCATTACCGAGCACAGCTTGAGGTTGATGACCGATTCCGAGGAGCGGAAAACCTCGTGGTTGAGCGCGTCGGAGACGATGAGCGGCCGGCGGGTCTTGATTACCTGGGCCAGGATGGTGTCGGAGACCTTCTCCACGGCATCGGCGATGGTCTCGCGCTTGAGGTTGCGGGCCGCCTTGACCGCCAGCCGGCCGTCTTCGAGCAGGATGAGCATGCCCTTGTCCGCGCTGGTGAGTTCGATGACCGCGTCCAGAAGGTCGTTGAGCAGTTCTCCCACCGAGGCCCGGCCCAGCAGGCGGCGGCTGAACTCCACCATCTTGTGGAAGGCTTCCAGACGGGCCCGGCGCAGTTCCTCCTGTTCGTGGTCGGCAGGCTCGTCGTAGAGCAGGAAACGCAGTTCCGCCCGGCCCAGGCGGATGAGATCCTGGTGACTCAGGCGATGGCTCTTGACCTTCTTGTCGTTGACCCAGATGGGGTGCGAACGATCCAGGCCGCTGAGGGTGAACTGCTGGCCGTCGAAATGAATGTGGGCATGGTTGTCGGCCACCTCCCGGGCGTCGATGACCACGTCGCACTCGCTGGAGCTGCCGATGGTGGTGATGCGCTTGAACAGGGGAATCCGCTG
>QMME01000081.1 GCA_003647095.1 Deltaproteobacteria bacterium | reverse complement strand
CGCCGCCGCCGCCGCCGCCGTTGCCGGGTCCGCCGACGTCGCCGTCCTGGCCGGCGTTTCCCTGCCACAGCCCGCCGACCACGTCACCGCCGCTACCGCCTGCACCGTCGACACCGGCGACTCCATCGGCACCGTTACCACCCGGCTGGCCGTTGTCACCGGAATGTCCGCCGTCTCCTCCACTTCCTCCCGGCGTACCACCGCTGCCCGGCAGGCCGTTCCAGCCGGACCCAGTTTCCGAGCCGCCACGCCCCCCCATGCCCCCGTTGCGCCCGCAGGGAGAGGGACCACCACTGCCTCCACTTCCCCACTCGTCCTGGTCGTCACAGTTGCCGGGCAAGCCGGCTGCACCGGCCAGGCCGTTTCCGCCACTGCTCCCAACTGCACCTCCGGCGCCGGGCCCGCCCTTTCCGGCACTGACCCGGCAATCATGGATCCACAGGCCACCGCAGCGCAGGCAACGCAACCCGTAGTTGGAAGCACCCGGGCCCATGGTATCGGTGGTTACGATGTGCAGGTAGGCCAGTTCCGTGGAGGAGTTCAAGTCCTGGCCCTCCACGCCGGCCCGGTAGCCGCCGCCGTCGCTGGCCACCCTGATGGTCACCACGTTGGCCGGCGAAAACGACCAGTTCCGCGAACGATCATATCCACCAAAAATCGACACCCCGTCTGCCAGTACCACCCGGCCTGGATATGTTCCCGTCGATACCAGCACGTATTCCTTGACGGGATCGGCGGCCACGGCGGCAATGCCCGCCGAGATGGTGGCCTTGGGCTGCTGGGCCGTTCCCGGGGCGGCGTCGGAGCCATTGGTGGCCACGAATACGGCCCGGGAGAACTCGCCGTCGAGACCATCGCAGTCACTGTCCACGCCATCGGCGGGGTTGTCGCCGCTGCCGCTCACCTGGCACTCGCAGCCGTTGGCGGGCAGGCCGTCGAGATCCACGAAGCCGGGCTGGCATCCCTGCATGACACAACCACCCTGTTGGCAGGCAGCCACGGCGTTGGGGAAATCGCAGCTGTCTCCGCAGCCGGTGCAGTCATCAAGGGTACCCAGGATGGTCTCACAGCCGTCTTGTTCACTGGAGTTGCAGTCGGCGAAGCCACCGACACAGGAACAATGACCTTCCTGGCAGCTGGAATTCTGGCCGCAACCATGATTGCAGCCGCCGCAATGCTCGTTGCTGCTCGAGGTATCTACGCAACTGGTGCCGCAGCACGATTGCGGTGGCTGGCAATCGGGGCCGCTGCCACCACAGGAGCAGGAGCCGGCGACGCAGCTTTCGCCGGGATCGCAGGTAACCCCCTGGCAGGGATCGCCCAGGCACTGGCCGGCGCTGCAGCCGCCAGGACAGACCTCGCTCTGCGGGGTGTACTGGCACTGCCCGTCCCGGCAGGTTCCCGGCGACAGGTACCAGGTGCGCTCGTCGCCCTGGCAGGTGGGTTCCGGGGGAGAATCGCAGATCACCGGCTCGCCGTGGCAGCTGCCGGCGCGGCAACTGTCCGGGCCGGTACAGGGATCCCCGTCCGAACAACCGCCACCCGCCGGCAGCCAGGCCGGGGCCTGGCTGTTGGGATCGAACAGGCAGGTGAAGCTCTGCCCCCCGCAATCGGCTTGCTGGCACTGGTTGGCCAGGGTGCACTCCTGGGGGCAGATCACTACCTGGCAGCTTCCCGCCTGGCAATACTGGCCCGGCGGACAGGCCACGCCCACGCATTCGCTATCCACGCAGACGTTGTCCTGGCAAACCTGCCCCTCGCTGCAGGTACTATCGGGACAGTCCCGTTCGAAGCACACCCCGCGCACGCATACCTGCTCGCCGGGACATTCCACCACCGCGCAATCGGCCGGCCGGCAGACATCGTCGACACAGACCTGTCCCGGCGGGCAGTCTATCCCCCCACAGGCCACGGGCAGGCACCAGCCGGAGGCGCACCGGGAACCATCCGGGCATTCCACCCCCACACAGCTGCCGGCCTGACACCGGCCGTCCCGGCACACCTCGCCGGGCAGGCAACTACCCTGCTGGCAATCGGCCGGGTAGCACAGCCCGGCCGCACAACGCTGGCCCGCCGGGCACTCCACCCCCACGCAGCTGCGCTCGGTGCAGGTCTCGTCGATGCACACCTGGCCGTAGCCGGGACAATCCTGCAGCTGGCAATCCACCGGGTAGCACAGACCGTTGGCGCAGGCTTGACCCGGTGGGCAGTCGATCCCCAGGCAGCTGGTCGGCAGGCAATCCTCATCGATGCAGATCTCCCCCACGCCGGGGCAGTTGCGCCAGACGCAATCCACCGGGTAGCAGTTGCCGGCGGCACAGGCCGTTCCCGTCGGGCAGTCGCTATCGAGGCAGGCGATGTCCCGGCAGGAATCCTCGACGCATACCTGGCCATCGGCACAAAGGCGATCCGCGCAACGATAGGGATAGCACCGGCCATCATGCACCAGGCCATCGGCGCACTCCACCGCCCCTCCCGAGCAAGCACCTACGGACAGGCCCAAGGCGACCAGGAACACCACTCCCATGACATGACCACTTCTCATCACTGATATTCTAGCAGAAATAGCACTTGAAGGCACAGCCGGCGGATCGCCTGTTTTTTTCGTCATCAGGGTTGAAAAAAAATCCCTCAGGAACAATTATTCCCGCCTGTCTTGGAGTCCGGGAACAGGTAATAACAAGGAGCCGCCACATGAATCACCAGGAGCGAATCAAGAACCTGCTGGCCAGCCACGCGCAGCTCACCGTCAATCCACCGCGCCGGCAACTCATTCAGGAAGCCATCGAACGTCGCGAGGCCATGGTATCCGCCTGTGGGGCCCTGGCCACCTGGACCCCGGTCGAGTCGACCGGGCGCAGCCCCCGGGACACGGTCACCGTCCGCCGGGCCGAGAGTGAAGCAGACATCGACTGGGATTCGCCCAACAACATCCCCATCGAGGCCAGCACCTTCGACATGCTGCTGGAAGACGCCCTGTCCACGCTGGCCGGCAAGCCCCGGCTGTACCAGATCGACCGCGTGGTCGGCGCCGACTCCGCCTGGGCGCTGCCGGTGCGCCTGATCACCGACCAGGCACTGAGCGCGCTGTTTGCCGACAACATGTTCCGGCCGGTACCGGCGGACATCGACAGGTCCGTCTTCGCCGAGCATCCCTTTACCCTGCTGGCCTGCCCTTACGACAAGCTCGAGCGCCAGCGTTACCAGGGACGGCTGCGCCAGCTGGAAGACGGCCGAACCAGCGACATGGCCGTGGCCATGGACCTCGACCGACGCCTGGGCGTGGTCTACGGCTCGGCCTACGGCGGCTCCATCAAGAAGATGATCTTCACGGTGATGAACTACTACCTGCCGGCTGCGGGCATCCTGCCCCTGCACTGTTCTGCCAACGAGGGCCCGGAGGGCGATATAGCCCTGTTGCTGGGACTTTCGGGAACCGGCAAAACCACCCTGTCCGCAGATCCGCGCCGGTCGCTGCTGGGTGACGATGAACACGGCTGGTCGGACGAGGGTGTAGCCAACTTCGAAAACGGATGCTACGCCAAGCTCATCGATCTCGACCCTGACAAGGAACCGGAGATCTACCAGGCCACCTTCCACCAGGACGAGCCGCTCGAGCACGGGGTGATCGTGGAAAACGCCATGGTCTACCCCGACGGCAGCTTCGATCTCCACGACGATCGCTTCACTCCAAACTCGCGGGCCTCGTATCCGCTGGGCTACCTGTCCAACATCAAGGATCCCCCCCGCGGAGGCCACCCGCGTACCATCCTCTTCCTTACCGCCGATGCCAACGGGGTGCTGCCGCCGGTGGCCCGGCTGGACGCCAACCAGGCCATGCTCTGGTTCCTGATGGGGTACACCAGCAAGCTGGCCGGTACCGAGACCGGCATCGTCGACCCGCGCACGGTATTTTCCCGTTTCTTCGGCGAGCCCTTCATGCCGCGCAATCCAGATGTCTATGCCCGCATGCTGGGCGAGAAGATGCGCCGGCACCAGACCCAGGTCTACCTGATAAACACCGGCTGGAGTGGTGGCCCCTACGGCCAGGGACAGCGCATGGACATCCGCCTCACCCGGGAGATCGTCCAGGCCGCTTTGAGCGGGCAGTTGCAACAGGTGCCGGCCGAGCCCGATCCCGTGTTTCGGGTGCTGGTACCGCAAGCCTGTCCGGGCGTGGAAGATGCGGCCGTGCTGCGTCCGGAAAATACCTGGCGGGATCGCCGGGCCTTCAGCGAACGGGCCCGCAAGCTGGCCGGCGAGTTCGCCGCGCATTTTCGGAAGGCCTACGGCAACAAGTCCATCGACGCCGCCGTGCGGGCTCAGTGCCCGGGCCTGGATTAGCTCCGGGCATGGAGGTTCTGCAGGTCTTCATAGAACGGGTGCTGGTTCCCATCTTTGGCGAGCCGCACCTGGGGTTGTTCATGTTCGTGTGGTTCTCGGCGGTGTTTCCGCTGGCTCCGCCGGAGGAAGCCTTCACCCTGTTGGGCGGAGCCTGTATCGCCCACGACATCCTGCATCCTTTCTGGGGAAGCGGGGCCGTGATCGGCGGTATCATCGCCACCGATCTCACCCAGTACTGGATGGGTCGTGGTGGGCTGAAATTGCTGGGAACCACCAAGATAGGCAAGCGCTTCATTGCCTCCAGGGCCTTCCGCCGCGCCTGCCGTAGTTTCGGCCGGCGAGGCATCTGGGCTATCGTAGGCTGTCGCTTTTTCTTTGGCACCCGTGCCCCTACTTATATGGCCACCGGTTTCATGCGCTTTTCCTTTGCCAGGTTCGCCCTGGTGGACAGCTCGGTGGTGTTGTTGCACGGGCTGCTGTTCTTGGGAGTGGGCTACCTTTTTTCCGAGCAAATCGACGCCATCCTGGAGTTCGTGAAGAGACTGGGCATCTGGAATCTGGTGGTGCTGCTGGGAGTCATTGGGTTGGTGGCAGTCATCAAGCTGCGCAAGCGCCAGCGCTGGCAGCAAACGGATGAGGATGACCGCCCCACGGCGTGAAGGCTACCACCTGCGTTTACGCATTCCCGGCCGTCAGCGTCGGGGAATATGGAGCTGATGGGAGTCGAACCCACGACCTCCAGAGTGCGATTCTGGCGCTCTCCCAACTGAGCTACAGCCCCGCAACGGGAGCTGCATATCGCACGTATCCCGGCGAACGTCAAGGTTTTTTCGCGGGCCTGTCCCCGCTGGATTTCGCGGGCCTGTCCCCCGTGAATTGACCGGGTCCAAAAACACCTGCGGTGGTAACATTACCCCAGCTCGAAACGGCATACAATGAGCCAAAAATCAACCAGTTATTTTTGACCCTCATGTCAACATTGTGGTTTTTTCACCACGGCAAGTAGTTGGGGCAGTACGAACAATCTTATATATCAGGTAGTTACACAATGGCGTTTTTGGCATCAAAATTGCTTGTTACCTCCCCGGAAAGCGGCAACGGGAGTCGACCAATGATGGCAGGACGCTGCACGACAGCCGGCAAAAAACCGGCAATCCGCCCCTGGCGGGACGAACTGGTGGAGGAGAACCTGGAATTGGCCAGGAAACTGGCGCGCCGGGTATCGACTCGCCTACCGCCCTGGGAAGACCGCGGAGATCTCCTGGGAGCCGCCTACCTGGGACTGGTCGAGGCCTCGCGGCGCTTTGACAAGAGCCGCGGCCTGCCGTTTGCAGCCTTCGCCAAGCTGCGCATCGTCGGGGCCATCCTGGACCACCTGCGCCACCGAGACAGGATGACCAAGCGGGGCCGCCGGCGACAGAGGAACAGGGAGGAAATGAGGCACACCCTGGCCAGCCAGAATGGTCGCCCGCCCTCCCCGGAAGAACTGGCCCAGGCACTGGGGCTCAGCCTCGACGCCTACAATGATATCTACAACCTGCCCCCGGTCCTGGAGTTTTCCCTTGACCTGCTCGACCGGGGAGCAGCCGACGAGTTGCTGGCCAGCGGCGAAGACCCGGAAACGGCGGTGCGCGGCCGGCACCTGCGCCTGCGCCTGTCCCGAGCCATCGACATGCTGCCGGAAAAGGAACGCACCGTGATCTCACTGGTATACGGTGAGGGTCTGAAATACAAAGAGATTTCCCGCCTTCTCGATGTAACAGAGTCGCGAATCTGCCAGATCCACCGCCAGGCCTGCCGACGCCTGCGGACCTACCTGGACGGCGACGAAGTTCATCACTCCCCACTCAGTAATTGACCCCTCACCCCTGTCGCTAAAGATCTGGCGAGGTCGGCCGAATCGCCACATCGGAAAGGCGACAGGGGCCCGCCTGTTTCCTGGCACCGGGAGGCGCGATGTCACGACAGTCAGCAGACAACAATGGCAGGAAGGCCTGGGGAGAAGGCCCGGCCATTATCAGCAATCCCCTGGGCCGGCCACGGCACGCGGATGCCGGCGCCGGTTGCAGTTGGCACACCAGCCACTATCGCCTTCCCGCCGAGAGACTGGCCGACAACATGATCGAGTTGGCCCGCCAGACCGCCCGGGCCCTGCTCAACTGAAGGAACTTCACTGGTGGGAAATCGCCGCCCGGAAAGAGATCAATCCATCTTGGGCAACTCCAGGGTGACCAAAGTGTCTTTCTGGGCCTGGTAGCGCCTGATCAGGTCGCGCAGCTTGGGATAACCCTGCTTGTCGACCAGGGGCTGGTTGACCGACAACTGCCGCAAGACGATCAGGTTCTTGCCGCCGTCCGAACCGTAGGAAGTACGCGCCCCCACCGAGGTGTTCTCCTCGATGTGCCGGGTGCGGAACCCCTTGGGCAGAGCCTGGAGCAGGAAGCCGGGAGGAAAGTTGATCTGCGCCTTCATCTCCTCGAAGCGCAGGAAGGGAAAGCGCACCGCGTTGAAACGCTTCTCCGTCATGGGCTTGGGGCAGACGTACAGGTCCAGCCCGCGGCTATCCTTGAGCACCGGGCAGGCGGTGTGGTGTATGAAGGCACCGGTCTTGAGAACCATCTTGTCACGCAACAGTTGGCTGTAGCCGGGCACGTGGTACTTGAGCACCACTTCCAGGGGCTTGTCGGGATCTTCCAGGTTGTTGAAGGTGAAGGAATCGACCTCGGCTTTCTGGGCGGTAATGGTAACGATGTCACGCGTCGAATCTTCCCTTTCCTTGGGGCGCATGGGTACCAACCACTTGCGCCAGGCATAGGCCATCTGCCCGGTCATGTGGTACTTTGCCTCCACCCGGGCCACGCCCTCGGCGTCGATGGAGCCGGAGATCTCGATGGTGCGCTGGTTGGCGCGGGGCTTGGACACGGGCAGGTCACGGAAGCTCACCGAGCCGGCCTTGACCCACAACGCCTTGCGCCCTTCAAAGCGCCAGGGCACCATGCCGAAGGGACAGAGGCGGTTGGTGGTATCGATCATGGTACCGTCGTCCAGCGCCAGCAACGGGTGGGTGAACTGGTAGATGGAAGGCAACTTCTCCAGCGCCGGGAAGGTCTCGTCGTGCACCGCCAGCACCAGGGTGGCGTCCACCCCCGCCTCGTGCATCATCAGCCACATCAGGTTGGCCACTCGCTCGGGAGTGGCGTTCTTCTCCTCCATGAGTTCGTCGATGTCGATGGTCTCGATCTCGACCGAACGCGGCACCGGGGTCAGCTGGGCATACTCCTGGATGATGAGCGTCTTCTTCACCCAGTCATGGATGGCCTTGGCCCGGTCGCGGGGATCGCTGATACCGGCAATGACCTGCTTGGCCAGCTTGGCGGCGCGCGAGGGATAGCGGCCGTAATGGGTGAACCACTTGTAGTAGGTCTCGCCCAGGGTGCTCCAGGCCCAGCGCTTGTCGAAGTGCCACACCTGCACCCCGGAGGCCACGTCGACCAGCGGCGGCATGGCCTCCTCGAAGGGAATGGGCGCGATATCGGTGGCCGTCCAGATGTCGTAGACCGCCCGGTGGCTCACACCGCCGATGCTCAGGTAACCGGCCATGCCGGTGGCCATGCCCGACTCCTTGCCCTGTTGCGGATCCAGCTTCTGGGGATCGTAGATGACCGGCTGGATCTCCACTCGCCCCTGGGGACGGGCCACCATGAACTTGGAGTAGATCACCGGGGCATCGACCTGGCTGAACAACCACAACAAGGAAGGATCGCGCGAGGTGTAGCTGTACTCGATGACATCCCCCGGCTCCAGACCGGGAAAGATGATCTGCGTCTCCTTGAGATCGATGGGCGGAGTACGGTTGGGAATGACATCCTTGACCAACACGGTGGTGACGTAATCGGAATCCTTCAGCTCCGTCTCGGTGCCATCGGGCTTTATCACCTTGGCGTGCTTTTCATAGAGATCGCCGCGGTGGGTGATGCGGATGTTGCCGAACATGCCGCCCTCGGTGGAAGCACGGGTGAGCAGCTTGACCTTGGCGAAACGGCTGTAAGCATAGGAAGGGTAACTGGCAAAGCCGACATCGATGGGATCGTAGGTAACGTAGCCGATGTTGTACAGGTAGATGGCGTGGATGCCCTGCCACTTGCCCTCGGGGGCCTGGGCCTTGGTAACATCGGGAGGAATCACCACCAGTCCACTGGCCATGCCGCCCGAGGCACAACCAGCCGCCAGGCCGGCCAGGAGCAACAGTACGGGAAAAAGTCGTCGCGGATTCATTATGTTTTCTCCTTCATCCCTGTTTCTTCTTCTTCACCGGCTCGAACATGACCACGAACGAGGTGGCGTCGAGCACCTTCTGGAAGGCCTTGCGTGCCTGCTGGTACTTTTCAGGCGGGACGATCAGCTGCTTGTTCTTCCAGGTCAACTGGGTCACCACCCGGTCGCCCTCTATTTGGCTGAGCCTCTCCAACTCGACGAATTCATCCTGGTATTCCAGGTTACGCGGCATGCCGGCCACGTCCATGCCCTGGGGAATCTGTACTTCGAAGCGGCTCTTGCGCAACCACAGCAACCCCATGTCCAGGGCATAGCGGCGCTTGGGCAGGGTGAAGTCGTCGAAGGCACTGGAGGGGAAGAACTCCTTGACCTGGAAGCTCACTCCCTTGCCGGCCGGCTGCAGGGCCTTGGGCAGCTTGGCCTTGATGGTTATTACGAAGTGATCATCGTTGTGCTCCTTGCCCTGGTAGCTCTGCTCGATGACCCTGATCTGCGGATAGCTGTCGGCCAGGTAGCCCTCTATCCAGTCCCGCCACTGCTTGGCGTTGTACTGGTAGGCCCGTGCGCGCAGCATGCTGGCGGTGTTGCCGGTGGTCACGCGCTTCAGCTCCAGCTGCAGGGTGCCGTCGCCGCCATAACTGAACACGGCCCTGGTGGAAGACGAGTTCTGCTCCGGTGGCTGGACGGGAATCTCGTCGAGAAAGGGTTTCTCGGGGTTGCCCACCACCACGTGCACGCCCTGGTTGCGATACTGGGTGGTGTCGAAGGAATCGTAGCGACCGGTGGCATCCAGCCAGTAAACCTTGCCGTCGGCCTCCACCCGGGCGATGGAGTGGTTGAAGTGGAAGGGACCGGGCAGATCGACGTCCAGGTCGCCCAGCTGCGGGCGGGTGCCGATGAGGATGGGATCGGCCCGCAGCCCCAGCCCCCGGCACAGCACCGAGATCAGCCCGGCCACCGCCTTGCAATCGCCGTACTTCTTCGAGCAGACCACCCCGGCGGAAAGCGGAATGAAACCGGCCAGGCCACGCTCCAGGCCCACGTAGCGAACGTTTTCGTTCATGTACTTCCACACCGCCTTGACCTTGTCGGTCTCGGTCTTGGTCTCGGCGGCGATTTTCTCGATCACGTCCTTGATGGCCGGGGTAACCTGCTGGCGGCTTTCAATCATCTGGATCCAGCAGCGGCCCATGTCTTCCCAGCTCTTGATCTCCAGGCAGGCGGGGAAATCACCGAAGGCGGCGATTTTTTGGTTGGCGATCTTGACCTGGGCCGCCACGTCGTCGGGAGCGATCATGTTGTGCTCGGTCACCAAGGGGGGCACATCGTGGGCCTTCCAGACGCGTACCAGGCGGTTGCCCTGGCGATGTTCCTCGGGCTTGATGTCGATGTTCTTGACCTTCCACTTGTAGGCGTAGTCGACCGGCGTGTCCAGGGTGTAGACGGCCTCGATGACGGGATCACGGTCCTGGAACCAGAATCCCCCCACTCCCAGGATCTTCCTGGAGCGGATGCGGTAGTGCTCCTCGATGATGGCCCCGGGCGCCGCTCCCTTGACCCGGTAGACGAAGCAGCGCTGGTCCTGGTCGGGAATGGCCCAGGTGGTGAAGGTCCGATCCGACATGTCGTCCTTGTCCATGGTGAGGACGTCGCCTTCGGGGGTAATGGTGCGTACGTTGATGAACTCGACCTGGTCCCAGGTCTCGTTGTAGCAGACGGCCCGTTCCAGGCGGCAGTTGGGGGCATCGGGGCCGCAATCGAGCGCCTTGCGGTTGAGCAGCTTGATGCGCTGGAAGACCTCCTGGTACATGCTTTCGCCCCGGTCGTCGACACGGGCCTGGGCGCGGTTTTCCAGCACCACCGCCACCGCTCCCTCGAAACGGCTGGGAGTCACATCCTGATACTGCTCGACGAGGGCCTTGCCGCTGGTGGCACAACCACCCACCAGTACCAGCAGGGACAACCACACGGGAATCCAGGTTCTCATGATACCTCCAATTCCAGTCAAATGAACTCGGCGCCGAAGGCCCGGATGATGGGCCGCACGATATCCTGGCCGGCTTCGACCTTGATACCTTGCAGGAACTTGTGGTCCTGGGCGAAGTGCGCCGCCTGCTCGGCGGAAATGGTGATCAGCTCGACCTTGCCCTCGGCCACCGCCTGCTTGCCCTGGCAATCCGCCGGTGTCTGGAAGCGCGGCATGGTAAACACGCGCACCATGCCCTGGCCGCTCTTGGCGCTGATGCCGAACCAGGCGCGCTTGTGGTGGCAGAAGTCCTCGATCTTGCCCGACACGCGCACCACCTTGCCCGCGAAGTCCCGGGGGCGGGCCAGCAGGTCGGCTACGCTGACCTCGGCGGCACCAGCCAGCTTCATGCCCAGGGCGGTCTTGGCCTTGGCTGCCGGTTCCACCTGTTTCTTGCTGGCAGGTTGCTCGCTGGAGGCCTGGGCGACGGATTTCTTTTCCTGCTGGCAGGCCACCGACAACGAACAGAGTGCTACTACCAATGCCAGCGAACCGAACCTCGACGACTTCGCAGATCTCATCTTCTCTCTACCTCCCGCTGGAAAATTCGCCGGAGGATGATAGCACGCGGGTGGGGCATTGCAAGCGCCGTCTACAGAAAAAGCATGCCCTCAGGCCAGGCGGAAGCTGGCCAGGAAGCCGGGCAGGCGCGACAGCCGGAAATAGACGATGGAGCGGGAGATATCCTGGCCCGTATCCAGGTTGGTGATGGTGCCGTAGCAGGTGGTGTGGCTGCGGTGCAGGTTCCAGGGACGGATGTTTACCTTTTCTCCCAGGTATCGGTAGCGAGTACCCTCGTTATCGGTGAACTCGAATCGATAGCGTATGCTGGCCGTGGTGAAGTACCGCAGTTCAAGTGCTCCCTGGCAGGCGACATCTTCGACCAGTCCGCCGGCGGTAATCCGGCCGTGCAGGAAATTGGTCATGAATTCCCCACCGAAGGGATTCAGCCAGCGCCCCAGGTGGCGCGCACCCCAGGTCACCCGGAACTCCAGGGGAAACTCGCCTTCCGGCCCGGCACCCGCGAGGAACTGGTGGGTACCACTCATCACCTCGTCGGCGGCAAAACCGACACGCCCTTCCGACAGCATCTTTCTGAGCGACTCCAGCTTTCCCGGCACGGAACACCTCCTAGCGCGTTGCGTCATGTTCATTGTAACGACGGTTCTATTTTTTTCCAAGGGCCGAGGTGGAAATCCGCCGCTCACCGAAAACGTTGACATCTATTTATCACTTGAGTTACACGTTTATGCTGGCCGGTAGGAACAGGTTTCCGGTGCCGTGGACGACACCGGCCGCCTCTGTAACTGGCCAAGAACACAGCGGGGTTACTGGATGCCAGGCTCTTCGACGACAGATCTTGCCCAACTGGAGTACGAATTCGCCACCAATCCCAACTCGGAAGCATTTATTTCCCTGGCCCAGGCCTACCTGGAGAAGGGGCGCTATGTCGAGGCCATGGTTGTCTGCAAGAAAGGCATCAAGGCCCATCCCGAGCTGGCCACCGGTCGCTTCATCATGGCCCGCATCTACCGGGCCCAGGCCAAGCACCAGAAAGCCATCGATGAGCTGAACAACCTGCTCAAGATGCACCCCGACTATGCCGCGGCCTACGAACTGCTGGGCGAGGTCAACGAGAAGCTGGGCAAGGAAGACGTGGCCATCCAGTTCTTCAAGAAAGCCCTGGATTTCGACTCCGAGCTGAAATCGGCTCGCGAGGCATTGCTGAAAAAGGGCATCGATTACCAGCCCAGCGCCGCGTCAACGGCGGCTCCGGCAAACGACGCACCCTCCCCGGCAAATGCGGCCCCGGCTCCCGCCCAGCCAGCGCTGCAGGATCGGCCAACCGAAAGGTCCATCCCCGCCGTGGCTCCAGCGGCATCCCCCGCGGCGGCCCCGGCCGGCAACAATGTCCAGACGCAACCTGCCATGCCGGCCCGGGCGGCGACAACGAGCAATCCGCCCAGTGCCCGGCCGGCTCCGGCCAGCCAGCCGCCCGTGGCCGCCCCGCCCAGGCCGGCACCAGCACCGCGGCGACGAATAGCGGATCGCATCCTGGAGATGGAGGCACAGCAGCAGAAGCCAAAGAGCCGGGGCATCAAGTTCACCATTTACATGGCCGCCGGCCTGGCGGTGGT
>QMME01000080.1 GCA_003647095.1 Deltaproteobacteria bacterium | reverse complement strand
GCCGGCCCCCCGCTACGGTGCTGTTACTCCGTTCCTCCCCGATACGAAGCCAGTTGACGTGCGACAACACCTCCTTAATCACCTTTCCCCCGTCATTTCCGGCACAAGGGGACTGTCCCTAATGTTTTTTTATTTCTTGACCATTCGGGGCAATGGCGGGTACACACTCGGTGCTAAGGAGACAACGAACATGAAAGGTATAGCGGTAACGCTTTCGCTTCTGTTAGCAGGTAGTGTCGTCATGGCCGGGACCAAGGCCTTCAGAGTACCGGCAAGTATGCTACGCGGACAACCGAGAATAGAGGCAGGTAAGTTCGAGGGCTACTATATCTGGGTAGACAAAGATGGTCTGCACCTGCGCTGGTCGGCCAGTTCGACGTCTCTGCTGTTCACCGGACGGCTCGACACGGATAAACCCGTCAAAGAGGTCAAGCGCTTGCGGGAAGATGCCGGCGGTTGGGCACGCCCGCATGGCAACCGCATCGTACTGTTTTCCTCCACGGTACGTCCGGGAGAGATGGACGGGATAGATGTCGTCATCCCCGGAGGTCGCAAGTCCGAATTGCAGATAGACCTCGATGGCAAGCCCCCCGAGGTGGAGAAGATCTTCCTGGGCAAGGAAGGCAAACATCCCCGGGCAACCCCCCTGAAGCTGTACCTGCGCTGAGTACTCCGGCGAGCGGATACACGCTCTTTGGCTATTCTTTCAGCCGAGAGCGGCTCTCAACCACCTGTCCCCGATGAATTTTTTGATGTGCCTGTCCCCAGGGGTTCGGTGGAGTCCGACTGCTGGGGATGACAAAGTTTCTGGAACTGATCGAGCACCACCTGGGCACTCTTTACTCTCAGTTGGTGGGCGCGATCGAAATGAACCTCGGACAGACGACACAATCCCAGGGTCATCAACACCACCGCCAGGTTGTGATGGGCCTGGCCAAAGTCATCTTTGAACCGTAAGGCGAAATCGAAGGCCTGGCTGGCACGTTCGTAATCCTCCGTGGCGGTATAGGCCAGGCCCAGGTTGTACCAGGCGGTGGGATTGCCACCATCCAAGGCCACCGCCTTCTCCAAGTGCTCGATGGCATCGGCTGCCTGACCGGCGTTGGTCAAAAACAGGCCCAGATTGGAACGGGCATTGGGATCATTAGGCTCGAGTTCTACCACCTTGCGTGCCGCCGCCACGGCTTCGTGCCACTTGCCGGCCCGGGAAAGAGCCAGGGAAAGCTGGGCCCAGGCCCGGGCCTGTCCCGGGTCGAGTTGGCTCGCTTCCCCGAGTACTTGGATGGCTTCCTGGGTCTTGCCTCGCCGCCGCAGCAACGAACCCAATGCCAGCAGAGCATCATAGCGTTTCGGCTGCAGAGTAACGCACCTTTCCAGGCAGCGTTTTGCCGAATCGAGATCTCCCCGCTTGAGTAGGGCCACTCCCAGGCGATAATTGATCTCCGCATCCTGCGGGTGCAGACGATCGGCCTTGCGCAGGTGGGCCACTCCCTCGGGAACCCGTCCCGCGCGGTAGAGCAGCCATCCCAGCTGCATCTCGGTCCGCCACTCGCCGGGAGCCAACCGTACCGCTTTCCTACAAGCAGCGATGCGATTCTCGACATGCTCGTCCAGGCAGGCCTGGCGAATCTTGTCCAGGCCCAGGCCAGCCGGCTGGGAATCCTCCCCCGCCGTCTGCACCCCGGCGCAACCACCCAGCAATAATCCCATGGCCAGCAACAACAACCAGCTTTTCGTTCTCATGTCTGTTCCACCTCCAACCGGGGCAAGCTACGCCATTATCGACCAACAAGTCAATGTCGAGGCAGGACAGCCGGGGACAGGCCCAGCCAGCTCAGCCAGCTCAGCCAGTTCGGTCAACTCAATGATGGAACTCGATTTCCTGGCTGAATGACACCTGGCCACTGCCCCAGCGACATTCCACCAGGGCCCGACGCGGCTCGCCCAGCACGTTCGTGATCTCCACCCGGTGACCCCCGCCACCGTCGGGCTCGACCGGGCCGATGGTGAATATACCGGTGGCGTCGCAGGCGGAACTGGCCTCCAGGGTGATCCCATTCAGAAGCACGGCACCCGCCTGGGCGGTGCCGTCGATGTTCAACTTGACGTCGTCCCTGCCGAAGATGCCGGAAAAGTCGGAAATATCCACGCATATACGCCGGCAGGTGGGCTGCAAGACCAGCTCCGGGGGACTGAACTCGAAAATGGGTACCCACCACGCACCCCCACTATCACTGGACAGTGCTACCCGGTAGCTTCCATCGAGGTAGTGAAAGTTCTCCGTCCAACACAGCCGGGCCGGCGGGCGCAGGCCAACGAGATTCATGGGCTGGTAGAGAACCAGGTCGGACTGCTGGCGGCCATCAAGGGAACCGATGAGCAACCCGCCGTTCAAACCGCAGTCGCTGCGCCCGTCCAGGCACACCGCCGGCTGCCCGTTGAAATTCCAACCGTCGAACTCCAAGGCCCCGTCACAACCCACGAACTCGGTGTCGATGACGGTCGTTTTCTGGGCACACTCGGGAGGCCAGGCATACAGCCGGGTGGCCCCCAGGTAGATGTTGCTGTTCTGGCCCACCTCGCTCCAGAAGGAAATCCTCGTACTCTCCCAGGTTCCCAATATCCCGGGCAGGTCCATGCAGGGAACCGAGGCGATATCGGCTCCCCAGGCATCGGGGGAATCACAGGCAATCCCCACCACAGAGGAGCCATCGCCGGGCTCGGCTATCACCTCCACGCCACCGTCGTAGTCGAGGTTGTCCATTGAGATCCGGTAGCAAAAGACCAGAGAATCGAAGTAGCGCAGGTCGAACAGGCGCTCCAGGCGGAACCCCAACCCTCCGCAAGTGCTGCTGTGGAACCAAAAAGACTGCCGATTGCTGTCGCACTCGGCGGCGGCACAACAGGAAGCGCTGCCATCGCCGGCGTCATAGGGGCAAACCGCACCGCCGCTGCTGCGGCAACCGCTGTCGGCAAACTGCCAGGAACCGGGATCGCAACCACCGGGCTGGAAAAAGTCGCTGTGGTCGAGCACGCTGGGCACCAGTTCGACACTACAGCTGATGCAATCCTCGCTGCCCTCGGAACCATGCAACGTCACCGAGCAACTGGCCGGCTGGTCGAGCGGCGCCTGCTCGGGACAGTCCAGTTCCAGCCAGCTGGGGATGGCCACGCAACCGCTGGCATCGTCGGCGCACCAGGGAAGGCATTCCTGCCCGATGGCACAGTAGCCGCCGGAAGACGTGCCGATGCAGTTGCCCTGGCCATCACAGGCGTCATCGTCGCTGCACAGAAAGCCGTCGTCGCAGGCGGTACCGGCATCGTCAGGAAGGCACTCGTGGGTCTGCTCCGAGCAGTTGCCCAGACACGCCTGGGCACACGGCGGATTGGCATGCTGGCACTCGCCGGCGGCGTCGCAACTGTCGGTGCCGGTGCACCACAAACCGTCGTCGCAGGACGTGCCCTCGGCCTCCAGCGTCCAGCTCGAGGTGGAATTGCTGGTGTCACACCGGCGACAGAACGAATCCGGCGAGCGCTCGCCGTTGAGATAGCAGACACCATCGATGAGACAGTTTCCCGCCAGCAGCTGGTTGCTGCAGCTGCCGTCGACCTGGCAGCTGTCGCCGGTGCAATCCAGCCCGTCGTCGCAGGACTTGGGAGTACCGAAGCAGACACCCGCATGGCAGCTGTCGTCTTCAGTGCACGCCTGGCCGTCATCGCAGGAGGTGCCGTCGGGCAAGTTCCCGCTCTGGCACTCCCCCCCCGCGCAGGTACCGGTGAGGCAACCGTCCTGTTCCACGCAGTCGCTATCGGAAGAACAGTTGATGCACGAGGCCCCGTCGGTGACACCGTCGCAGTCGTTGTCTATGCCGTCGCACCACTCCTGCCCCCCCCGGCTGACATGACACTCGCAGCCGTTCGCCCAGTCCTGGTCGACATCGTGGAAACCCTCCCGGCACGAGAACTCACAAGCGCCTTCGCTGCAGGCGACCGCATCCGCCCCGTAAGGCGAGGGACACAACTGTTCCAGGTCACCCTCGTCGGTGCTGTCGTCGCAGTCGTTGTCCACCCCGTCGCATATCTCCACCCCGTTGTTGGTGTGTTTGCAGGTGCCGAGCCACTCCAGGGCGATACTCACCACCGCGGGGCCGCCCGCCTGCACGGACAGGCAGCCGTTGAGGATCACCACCCCGTAGCGGTTCTGGCCCTCGGCGTAGAAGAGTCGCTGGCCGGGCCCGACATCGTCCAGCAGCACCTCCTGCTGGACGGGATAGGCAAATGACACCTCGCTCTCCACGAGGTAGCCCTCGTCTCCGGGCCGGACGGCCAGGGAGAGCAACTGCTCGCAGGTGGCCCCGGCACCCGGCTCGACAACGGCCACCCGCAACTGGGTGGTGAGTTTCCGGGCCGTGGCATCGGGCAGGGTGAGTTCCAGGCGGAAGGATCCGCTGCCACCACAGGCCGTCAGCATTCCGGCCAGCAACAGGATTTTCGACGTGTGCTTTCTCATGATCCGGCCCCGTCCAGTTCTCCTGGAAAAAGGGTCACACCCAGCCTCTCCGGGTGCAGGTTCCCTTCCCGGTTGTCGCCGGCAGTCTAGCACAACGCCAGCAGGTCGGCACCCGGTAATTTGTTGCTTGAGCTTTGCGTTCCGGCTGTCTACCATGAGGGTGGTATGACTCGGGACGAAAGAGCACAACTGTCCAGCATTGGCCGCTACCAGCTGCTGATGCTGCTGGCCACCGGCGGCATGGCCGAGATCTACCTGGCCCGCCAGACCGGCATCGGCGGTTTCGAGAAGCTGGTGGTGCTGAAACGCATCCTGCCCAGCCTGGTGCAGCAGAAGCAGTTCGTGGAGATGTTCCTCGACGAGGCCATCATCGCCGCCCGGCTCAACCACCCCAACATCGTGCAGATCTACGACCTGGGCCAGGTCGACGGCGAGTACTTCATCGCCATGGAGTTCCTGGAAGGAGAAAGCCTGGGAGCCCTGGCCAACCAGGGCGTGCAGGCCGGCCGGCCCGTCTCCTGGCCCCTGGCCGCGGCCATGGTGGCCCAGGTCTGTGACGGCCTGCACTATGCCCATACCTTCGAAGACGAGCAGGGCCGGCGGCTCGACATCGTTCACCGCGACATCAGCCCGCACAACATCATCGTGCTCTTCAACGGCATGGTCAAGCTGGTGGACTTCGGCATCGCCAAGGCCGCCACCAAGATGCACCAGACCCGGGTGGGCACCCTCAAGGGCAAGCTGGCCTACATGAGTCCCGAGCAATGCACCGGCCAGGAGGTCGACGCCCGCTCCGACATCTTCTCCCTGGGCATCGTGCTCTGGGAACTGCTGGCCCGCCGGCGCCTGTTCCGGCATGACAGCGAAGCGGCCATCATCCGGGCCATCGCCGACGAGCCCATCCCGGCGCTGGCCGAGGCCCGGGCCGAGGTTCCCGCCCAGCTGGTGGCGGTGGTGGACCGGGCCCTGCAGAAGGATCCCGCCCAGCGCTACCAGAGCGCGGCGGAAATGGCAGCCGCGCTGCGCGCCTACCTGCAGCAGCAGCAGGAGCCGGCCGGCCCCGAGGCCATCGCCGCCTACATCATGGAGGTGTTCGGGGACAAGGCCCGCACCAAGAAAAAGCTGCTCGAACAAATCGCCCGCCGGGGGAACCAGGGAGACATCTCACCCCGGGCCCTCAAGCCGGCCAGCGATTCGTTTCCCTCCAGCTCCCGGGCCGGTCCCTCCCCGGCGGCCGGGCACGGCGATTACGGCGAGACCATCATCAAGCCCGAGTCGGGCAGTGCCATCGCCCCGCCTCGACGCCGGTGGCCGCTGGCGATCGCGCTGCTGCTGGTGCTCGGGGCAGCGGCCTGGGGGGCCTGGCACCTGTGGGGCCAGGCGCCGGAGGATGAAGCGGCAACCGTAAAAACCTCGCCGCCGCCGGCCACCGCCGGCAACACCTCCGCCTCCACCACGACAACGCCGGCCACCAGCGCCGACGCCGGCCGGCCCGCACCCGGGCCGGCCGGCCCGCCCGCCCCGGCAGCAGTGGTCGCCTCTCCGGCCCGGCTGACGGTGCGCTCGCAACCTGCCGGCTGTGCGGTGGAGATCGACGGCCGCCGCCTGGAGGGGGTCACCCCGCTCGAGGAAGTGGCTGTCGAACCCGGCCAGGAACACCGGGTAGCCGTGCTCTGCCGCGGCCGGCAACGGCAGGTGAAGAAGGTGTTGCTGGGGCGGGGAGAGGTATCCGCCTTGCTGTTCCGTCCGCCGCGCCGGGCCTCCACTCCTCCCTCCCGGCCACAGCCGGCCCGGGCCGCCACCGGCCGGCTCACCTTTTCCACCCGCCCCTGGACCGAGGTCTACCTGGGCGACAAGAAACTGGGCATGACACCGCTGGTACGCCTGGAACTACCGGCGGGTACCCATCGCCTGCGGGTGGTCAACCCCGCCCGCAAGATATCACGCGTCGTTACGGTGACCATCGAGGCGGGCCAGACGACCACCCTGCGCAAGGATCTGCTACACTGACACCGGCACCTTGCCTTGACAACCCACCACCCCACCCCTAGCATGCAAGTGGGGTCAATGGAACCAACGAGGAGAAGGAAATTGATCGGCCAGGTAAAAAAAAGCACCGCCTCCGCTGCATTGCTGCTGTTGCTGCTGCTGGGCTGTCGGGTCGTGGGCTCGGTGGAGGCCAAGAGTTCCAGCCAGTACGATCCCTCCCGGCTGGAGGGCCTGAGCTGGGTAATCCTGCAGGTCAAGCAGGACTACGTGGATCCCGCCCGCATCTCCCCGCCACGCATGCTAAAAAGCATCCTGGAGACCATCGAGCAGCGCATTCCCGAGGTGGAGATCAAGCTGGCCGATGGCCAGGTCACCACCCAGGTGGGCGCCTTCCAGCAGCGTTTCAGCGTCGGCCAGCCGACCACCATCTGGGAGATGAACTTCAGCCTGCAACCGCTGATCGCCTTCATCGCCAGCCACCTCGAGGCTGACACCGACCCCAAGGATGTCGAGTACGCCGCCATCGACGGCATGCTCTCCACCCTCGATCCCCATTCCAACCTGCTGCCCCCGGAGCTGTTTCGGGAGATGAGTCTCAAGACCACCGGCGAGTTCGGCGGGCTGGGAATTCGCATCACCATCCGCGACGGCGCCCTGACCATTATCTCCCCCCTGCCGGATACCCCGGCGGCGCGCCTGGGCCTGCGGGCCATGGACCAGATCGTGCGCATCGGCGACCAGTCAACCGTCAACATGCCGCTCGACGAGGCGGTCAACATGCTGCGCGGCAAGCCCGGCACCAAGGTAACCATCTGGGTGATGCGCAAGGGCTGGAGCGAACCCCACAAGTACGTCATCACCCGCGAACGCATCACCGTGCACTCGGTGGAATCACACCTGCTCGAGGGACGTATCGGCTACATCCAGATCCAGGATTTCGGCCGGCATACCGACGAGGACGTGGCCCGGCACCTGTTCGATCTCAAGCGCCAGGCCAAGGGGCTGCGGGGTCTGATCATCGACCTGCGCAACAACGCCGGGGGACTCATGAAGGCGGCTGTCAAGGTGGCCGACTTGTTCCTGGATCGCGGGGTGATCGTGGCCACGGTGGCCTACGGCGAGGACAGCACCGCCGAGCAGAAGGTACAGAAAGACCGCGAGGAGAAACGGGCCACTGCAGACGGTACCGAGAAAGGCCTGCCCCTGGTGGTGTTGGTGAACAATGGATCGGCCTCGGCCTCGGAAATCCTGGCCGGTGCCCTGAAGAACCTGGATCGGGCCCTGGTAATGGGGCAGCAAACCTTCGGCAAGGGCACGGTGCAGATTCTCAACGACCGCGTACCCGAGGCCATCAGCGGAGCCTGCCTGAAGCTGACGGTGGCCGAGTACCTGATCCCGGGCGACATCTCCATCCAGGAAGTGGGGGTCACTCCCGACATCGAGCTGGTACCCATGGTGCTCGAGAAAGACGACGTCCGGGCCTTCGTCAGTCGCTCCCATTTCCGCGAGGAAGACATCCCCGCCCACCTGCGCAAGCAACACCGGCAGCGCCTGAAGCCGGCCAAACGCATCAGCTACCTCGAGGAGAAAGAGCAGGAGAAAGCGGCCGGGGAGCAAGAGCAACCACCCCTGCAGGAACCGGCCTTCCGGGAAGACTTCTCCATCAAGCTGGCCCGCCGGATCCTTGGACAGGTACGCAGCCCGCACGCCTCGGGAATGCTGGACGAGGCGGTTACCCTGCTCGACGAGGTAGCCGGCAACGAGCAGAAGAAGATGACCGAGGCCCTGTCGGCGCTGGGCGTCGACTGGAGCCCGGCAGCCGGCACCGCCGGGCCGGCGCCCCGGCTGATCACTTCCTTCGAACTGGCGGGAGAAGGACTGGCAGCCGACGGGGCGGCGGTGGCGGACAAGAAAATCGTCATGAAACTGGTTGCCAGCAACAAGTCCCAGCAACCAGTCTATCGTTTGTGGGCGGAATCGAAGAGCAAGTCGGCCCTGTTCGACAAGCGCGAGTTCATCTTCGGCAAGCTGGCACCGGGACAAACCCGCAGCTGGGAAGTGCCGGTAAAGGTTCCCCGGGGGGCATTGTCCCGGGCCGACGAAGTGCGCTTCATCTTCCACTGCCAGGGCGGCCAGGCACCGGCGCCGCTGGAGACGGTGATTCGCAGCCGGGGCCTGGAGCGGCCGTCGTTCTCCCTGGCCTGGCAGTTGCTGGAAGTCAAGGGAAACGGTGACGGCCTGATCCAGCCGGGAGAATCTGCCAGCCTGCGGGTCAAGGTGATCAATTCCGGGCCCGGGCGGGCCTTCAAGGTCAAGGGCTTGCTCAAGAACGACGCCGGACGCGACCTGTTCCTCAAGCGTGGCAAGGGTCGCTTCAATCTCAAGGAGATCGCCGCCCGGGCCGACGCCACCGGCAGCTTCGTCTTCGACGTACGTCCCGACAGCAAGAAGCGGCAGTTGCCGGTGGAACTGACGATATGGGATGCCGACCTGGGCACCAACCACACCGCCAAGCTTAAACTGCCGGTCTTCGCCAAGGCCCAGGGACCGATCAAGTCTTTCCACGCCAGGCTGGCGCCGCTGCGTCGGCGGACGCCCCTGCTGGCCGGACCGCACTCCAGCATGCCGCCGTTGGCCCAGGCGCTGGCCCCGGGGATACTGCAGGCCGATCGCCTGGTGGCAGGCTACTGGCGAGTGGTGGCGGACGATGCGGTGCTGGGCTGGGTGGCCTCCCGGCTGGTGAAGCGCACCCGCAAGCGGCGGCCACCGGCCCGCATTCGCGACCTGCCCCAGCTGACACCACCGCGGATCAAGGCGGGTCGGCTGCCCCTGCTGGTGGACCACGACACCAGGGAGATCAAGCTTCACCTGGAAGTAAGCGATCGGGACCGGCCCGTCAGGGACGTCACCGTCTGGGTGGGCAACGACAAGGTGTTGCTGCGCTCGGGCAGCACCGGCAACGGCCACCAACTGACAGTCGACACCAGCATCGGGCTCCATCCCGGTCCCAACCTGATTACCGTGGTCGCCCGGGAGGGAACCAAGTTCGCCACCCAGCTGCCCCTGGTGGTGACCCGCGCAGGCGGCATCGACTGGAAGGAAGAAGATCAGAAACTGGCCGACGGCCAGGACGCCTCGCTCATTCTGGAGTAGTCTGGCGCTTGCCCAGCGGGGGATTGAAACTGCCCTGTCGCAGCCGGGGATAGCGCCGGTGCAGGCGCTCGAGCAGGGCCAGCATTCCCAGTGGTTGCGTGGCTGCAGACAGGCCATGGCGGGCCAGGTGCTCCAGGTAGAAGTCGGGATCGATGTTGAGGTTGCGCCATTGGATCATGTCGGGCCGGCACTCGTCGAGCAACTGCTCCAGGGCCTCGACCTCCCGGGGATCGTCGCTCACCCCGGGAAAGGCCAGCAGGTTCAACGACACAAACAGGCCGCGCCGGCGGGCCAGCCGCAGCGACTGGCGCACCGTCTCCAGCCCCGGCCCCACCTGCTGGCGATAGGCGGAAAAGTACTCCCGGCGGGCCGCCGGCAGGCTGACGCGCAGGCTGTCCAGGCCGGCGTCGATACAGCGTTCGAGTGCCTGGGGAAGGGTGCCGTTGCTGTTCAGGTGGATGGTACCCCGTTGACAACGCTTCCTGATGGCGTTGACGGCCTCGGCGATCAAGCCGGCCCGGCACAGGGGTTCACCCTCGCAACCCTGGCCAAAGCTGAGCATGGCCGCCGGCGCCCGCTCGAGATGCCACAGACCCAGCTCGACGATCTCGCCCGCTTCCGGAACGAAATCCAGGCGGGGTTGGGCCGAGGGCGGGCCACTGGCGGGCTGGTGAGAGATGCAGCCCAGGCAGGCGGTGTTGCACTCGGCCGAGACCGCCGCCGGGGCCTCCCAGCGGCGCAGGAACAGGTTGCGGGCATTGGGACAGGCGTAGCGCAGGGCGCAGTTGCGGCCGTGGTGAACCATCAGCCGGTTGCCGCCGAAGCGCCGCAGGCCCCGTTCCACGGCCCGGCGTACCCGCTCCGGGTCGAAGCGGTCCGGGTCGTGGCGGGGGTCGGAGTCGACGCGCCGGGCCGCCACCTGCAGGCGTCCCCGCCACCAGGCCACGGCCGCGTAGGTATGCAACGGCAGCAGGGGAGCATCATCGCCGGCCCGGCCGGCGGCCAGGGATGTCACCAGGTGACCGGGAGGAACGAAGGCTGCCACTGCCTGGCCGTCGAGTAGATCGGGTACATCGGCGCCACGGCGAAAGCCCAGGGCCCGGCGTCCCGGCATGAGCAGCAGCCCGGCCCCCGGAGGCAGCGGTATCAGTTCGTTTGCGTCCAGGCGCCGGATCCTCGCGCCCACGCGGACCGCGGCGGCCCGGCCGGGCACCTCGCACACCCGGCCGCGTTCGTCGGCCGCCAGGGCCAGCGGTTGCCGGGAGGCAGCATTGCGGCCGGAAGGGGACATGCCGCCGAGGATAGCCACCCGGCCGCCGCCGGGGCAAGGTGAATCGGGATGCTTCGCCCGGATGGGAGAATGTGCTTGTGGGCGGCAGCTCCGGTGACTATGCTGGCCGGCAAAAAAAAACGGGAGGAAATCATGTCAGCACGCTGGTCACGAAGAGGGTTTTTCCGCCTGGCCGCGGCCCTGGGCTTCGGACTGCCGGCCGCTGCCAGGGCCAAGACAGGTCCGGGCAAGCCGGCCGCCACGCCCACGTGGCGGGGCCGGCCACCGCTGGTGGTGTGCAGCCGCGGCCCGGAGTGGGGCCGGCCGGTGAGCGAAGCCGCCTGGCAGGTACTGGCCTCGGGCGGCGGGGTGCTGGACGCCGTGATCGCCGGGGCCAACGTGGTGGAACTGGACCCGCGCGACGACTCGGTCGGCTACGGGGGATTGCCCAACGAGGAGGGAGTGGTCCAGCTCGACTCCTGCGTCATGTACGGACCTACCCACGACTGCGGGGCGGTGGCCTGCCTGGAAGGTATCAAGACACCCAGCAGGGTGGCGCGGCTGGTGATGGAGCGCACCGACCACATGCTGCTGGTGGGCCGGGGTGCCCAGCGCTTCGCCCGGGCGCACGGCTTCCAGGTTGAAAACCTGCTCACCGAGCAGGCCCGGCTGGAGTGGTTGCGCTGGAAGGAAAACCTCTCCCGCGACGACGACTGGCTGCCGCCCCGCGACGGGATCTACCGCGACCGGCAGGGACGGCGCCACGGCACCATTAACGTGCTGGGCCTGGACGGTGCCGGCAACCTGGCTGGCGTTACCACCACCAGCGGGCTGTCGTTCAAGATTCCCGGCCGGGTGGGTGACTCGCCCATCATCGGCGCCGGCCTTTACGTGGACAACGACGTCGGAGCGGCGGGTGCCACTGGACGCGGCGAGGAGGTCATCCGCAGCTGCGCCAGCTTCTTCGTGGTGGAATGCATGCGCCGGGGGATGAACCCTACAGCCGCCTGCCTGGCCGCCTGCCGGCGCATCATCGCCATCAACCGCCGCAACGGCGTCACCATAGATTTCTCCGACAAGTTCGTGGCCGTGAACAAGCGCGGCCAGGTGGGCTGCGCGGCGGTCATGGGCTCGAAGAAGAAACCTCCCCTGGTGGCCTGGCGCGACGGCAGCGGCTTCCACTCCCAGGCCGGCCCCTACCTGCTCACCGGCCGCGGCAAGAACTGGGACTGAAGGGGGCTTTTCTCTTCTTGCGGGTGAAAGCGAGAACCAGGAGCAGGCAAACCACCAAAGTCGCCTTCAGGCCGTTCCCGCCTCCGGTTGACGCGGAGAGGGAACCGCAGCTACATCCCCCCGACAACGCCGAAACGCAAGCGCCATCCTTCTCCTCTTTTCCCGGACCACAGTCGAGCCGGCACTCGCCCTCGACGCATACCCTGTCGACGCCGCAAGCGTTGTCGCAAGAGCCACAGTGGGAGGCGTCGGAACCAAGGTCAACACACTCGCCCCCGCAATCGGTGAGCCCGTCCGGGCAACCGGATACACAGGTGCCCTGCCGGCACGATTCACCGGCTGCGCAAGCATGACCGCAGGAACCGCAATTGTTCACATCCCCGGCGGTGTTCGTCTCACAACCATCGGAAGGATCCCCGTTGCAATCCATGGTGCCCGCCGGACATGGGTCGTGTACGACCACGTCTACGTAGAAAGTACCGCTTGCACCGTCATCGTCGGTCACCGTCAACTCGACGTGATAGTTCCCCGCCGCAGAGTAGGTGTGCCGGGGAGTTTCTTCACTTGAGACATCCCCGTCCGAGAAGTCCCACTGATAGGACACCACTTGTCCGTCCGGGTCGCTCGCGTTC
>QMME01000079.1 GCA_003647095.1 Deltaproteobacteria bacterium | reverse complement strand
GTGGTGCTGGGAACGGTGCCGCTCAAGGGCCAGGTGCTCAACACCATCGCCTCCCACTGGTTCGAGCAGACCAGGGACATCGTCGCCAACCACGTCCTGGCCGTGCCCGACCCGGCGGCCATGCTGGTGCGCAAGCTGCAACCCCTGCCGGTGGAGGTGGTGGTGCGGCGCTACATCACCGGATCGTTGTGGCGGGCCTACCAGCAGGGGGAGCGCGACATCTACGGCCTCGACCTGCCCGCGGGGCTGCGCGCCGACCAGCGCCTTGCAGAACCCATCGTCACCCCCACCACCAAGGCCGAGGAAGGCGAGCACGACGCCCCGCTCAGTCCCGCCGAGGTAATCTCCCGGGGGCTGGTGCCGGATTCGTTGTGGCGGCAGGTGGTGAAGACGGCGCTGGAGCTGTTCGCCCGCGGCGAGGAACTGGCCGCCCGGCAGGGGCTCATCCTGGTGGACACCAAGTACGAGTTCGGCCTGGACGGCGACCGGTTGCTGGTGATGGACGAGATCCACACCCCGGATTCCTCGCGCTACTGGGAGGCCGACAGCTACCAGGAGCTGTTCGCCGGCGGACGGCCCCAGCGCATGCTGGACAAGGAAAACATCCGCCAGTGGCTCATCGAGCGCGGCTTCTCCGGCGCCGGCACGCCCCCGGCGCTCAGCGACGAGGTGCGGGTGGATCTGGCGCTCACCTATGCCCGCCTGCAGCAGCGCCTGACCGGCTCCGAGCCGGTGATAGATCCCCGCCCGGCCGCCGAGCGCCTGCAGGCCAACCTGAAACAGCACGGCCTGCTGTGAGGTGCCGGTCATGAACTGCCTGCCGTTGATGGTCTTGATGCTGCTCGCAGCCGGCGCCCCGGAAACAATTGCCGCGCCGGCCGCGCAGGCGAAGCTGTCCGTAGCTGCGAGCTTGCCGAGCAGCGGAGGGCAGCGAGGCGTTAAGCAGGCCGGCGCCCCGGAAACAATTGCCGCGCCGGCCGCGCCGGCAGGAGCCGCGTGGTTGGCGGCTCGGGGCCGCACTCCCGTGCTCACTTCGCTCCGCGCGGGAGCACACCCCCTCGCCGCCCGCGTCATGGGCAATGAGGGAGGAAAGCAGGCCAGCGCCCCGGACACCGGTGTACCGCCGGCGAAGCTGACCCACGAGGATCTCTACTTCCAGCAGACCGAGTTGGCCCGAAACTTCCTGGCCGCCCTGGCCGACGGCGACATCGATGAGTTGCTCGAGCTGGGCGCCGATCCCTTCAGCTTCGACGGCCGCGAGGTGGCCGGGCGCAAGCTTCTGCGCCGGGCCTGGCAGCGCCTGGCTCGCAGGAAGTCGGCGCTGCTGCGCCGCCTGCCGGAGGCCCGGGTGGAAACCATGCTCTTTGCCGACGCCATCGAGCGCTTCGGCCCGCCCCCGGCCAAGTTCCGCAAGCTGGGCCTGCGGCGCTGCCACTTCGCCGCCGTGCGCCTGACCGGGCACCGGGGTTTCCTGTTGATCATGAAAAAAGACGCCCGGGGCCAGTGGCGGGTGGTGGCGGTGGCGGAGTGAAGACTAGCCGGAGGGAGGCAGGGTACAGGCGTCGTCCACGTGCTGGCCGGCGCTTTCCAGGCTGAAGGTGGGGGTGAGATCCTCCCACTCGATGGCTCCGGTAGCATTCATCGCACCGCGCAGCAGCTTGTAGGGACGCCCCACGGCCAGGTCGGAGATGGTGAACTCCACCTGCTCGCCGTCGGCGACCTTCCTCTCCAGCCAGGGATAGCGGACGTTCTCCACGGTGTCGATGACGGTGTAGTAGAAGGTGCCGGCCCCCGGCGTATCGACGCAGCCGGCGGATCCGGCCGGGTGCAGGTAGGCGTCGAGGATGATGGTCTGGCTGTCGCCGGGCAAGTCGTAGGGATCGCTGGTGCCGGTAAACAGCTCGATGGTGCCACTGTCGGGAGCGCGCCAGTAGATGGCGGTGGAGAAAACTCCCTGCAGGCAGTCGCCGACCAGCAGCGACAGGGTCAGCTCGTCGGTGTTGCTGTCGAAGGAAAGCCACTGGCCGCTGCCCCCCAGCGAGGCCGGCTCCCCTCCCTGGCAGGTCAGGTACAGGCCCAGGTAGAAGTTCTGCCCTTCCCGGCCCAGGTCGAAGGTCATCTCGCTCAGCTCCTGCTTCATCTGCACGTAGCGGCTGTAGGCATCGATGTCGTTATCGTCCACCACCACGCCCAGCGAGCCCAGCGGCAAGCGCACCTCCAGGTTGCCCGCGTCGCCCACGTCGGCGGGAAAGCAGCCCGGGGCGGCCGCGAGCAGTACCAGCGCCAGCATCACTACCAGATATCTTCTCATGGCAACCTCCCGGCAAGCCTCAACGATGCAGCACGATGTGCAGGGTGACCGGCAGGGAGTCGACTCCCGAAAGCAGGTCCGGGTTGGTCCAGCCGCCCGCCAGTCCGTCGTTCTGGATGTCCACCCCACCATCGCCGAAAAAGCCCGCCTCGCTGTTGTTGCCCCCTTCCGGGGCCACCAGGTCACTGCTGTCGCCGAAGTTCAGCTGCGGCGCTCCCGGCTCCAGCTCAACCGCTCCCGGCTGCCCGGGTTGCTGGTCGGCGGCGGCGCCGGAGACCACCGCCGGCTGCCGCCCACCGGGGCCGGACAGGCTCTCCGTCGGCCGGGGCGGCAGCAGCATGGCCACGGCCTGCTGTTCGGCGTCGGTGTCGGTCTCCGCGCGCAGGCGCTTGAGCTCGGCGTCGGCCACCCGGGTGACACTGCTGTCCCAGTCTCCGGGATCGATGGCCTTCATGTAACCGGCCGCCACCAGCACCGGCTCGCGGCCGGCCCTGGCAAAGGCCACCGCCCCGCTCAGGGTGTAGAGCCGGGTCTGTCCAGCGGCCTCCTCCACCACGAACTCGGTGCCGCGCACCCCGGCCACGGCGTTCTTTGTGTGTACCTCGAAGTCGGCCTGGTTGCCGGCCACCAGCCGCTGCACCAGGGCCCGCAGCTTGCCGCCCAGCATGTGCAGCCGGGTGCTGCGCCGCCCGCCGGCGGGATCGTACAGGTGGCGGGTGATCTCCACCCGGCTGCGCGATCCCAGCGACACCAGGGCGTCGTCGGAAAACAGCACCTTGAGCCGCCCGCGCCGGCCGGTCACCAGGAAGTCTCCCTGGTACACCGGCAGGCCGGTGCGCGGTTCGAGCTTCTGCCCGGCCCTTTCCACCCAGGCCTGGCCGCGATACAGGGCCACGAAACCGGCCGGCCGGGCCGCTTCCGCCCGCACCGCCGGTGCCAGCCACAGCAACATCAACCAGCTCAACATCACCTTCTTCATGACGTGCCTCCGGGGGTCAGCCCTGGTTGAAGCGAACACGCCAACATTACAAGCACATCGCGTGCCAGGCGGCCCGGGCCGGTGCCCTCACGACAGGGGCAATCATTCCGGCGAGTTAGCACGGACCCGGAGAACCGAGCCCGCAATCGTCCATCAGAAATCTGAGAAAAACACGAATTTCCTGCTCGCACCATCTCCCACCCGCTCACATCCTGCCCGCCAGCGTGGCCGACACCATCAGGCGCCGGTAGGCGTAGTCGTCGCTGCTGGACAGGTTTTCCAAGAAGTCCAGGTTGACGCCGATACCCAGGTGGTCGGTCAGTTGCCAGGCCAGGGAGGTCCCGGCAGTCAGCCGGTCGTCGCGCCGGCCGGAATGGTAGTAGCTCGCCCGCTGCCAGCCGCCCTTCACCCCGAACACGAGCCGGGTGGTGAAGCGATAGCGGCTGCGCAGCTCCGCCAGCGGCCCCCACTGGTCGAAAAACTCGTGCCGGGCATCTTCCCAGACCGCTCCGGCCTGCAGCAGCAGGCGCCAGCGTCCCCCCAGCAGGCTCAGCTGCTGGCCCAACACACCTTCGTGGTGGAAGTTGTCGCGCACGTCCAGGCCGGAGTGAAACAGCGAGGCCCGGAACAGGTAGGTGATGCTGGTAGCCGAGTAGCGGCCTTCCTGCAGGTGCAGCAGGACCCGGCCGGCGTGGGAATGCAGGTACAACCCGAAGCCGTCCATGGCCAGGGCGGCGGCGCCGTCGAGCAGCTGCAGATCGAAGTCGTACTGCAACCCCAGCCCGTGGCCACCGCCGAAGCGGTGATTCCAGCCCAGGCGGGCGGAGGCATCGGTGAGGTTGTAGCCCTCCGTCTCCGCGCTGGTGTGGAAGGAGCGAAACAGCCGCGCGGAGAATTCCATCCGGTCGTCCCGGCCCAGCGCCGGCCGCCAACCGCCCGCGGCCGACAGGAACACCACCCCGGCCGCCGCCCGGCCGGGATCCTGGGTGTCCAGGGTGACGTTGGAGTCCCAGCCACCGCCGGCGGCCGCCAGCAGCCACCAGGACTTCTGCCCTTCCCTCCCCGCCAGGCCCTCGAGCACTTCCAGGTTGCGGCGGGCGAACGAGCTCAGCCGGTGATCGGCCGCCTCCTGCTCCGCCAACCGGCCGAACAGGCGCTGTGCCTGCTGCTGCCGGCCCAGCCCGGCATACACCATGCCCAGGTAATAACTGGCCGCCGAGGCGAAGCCCTGGTCGAGCCGGCGGGCCTGCTGCAACGGCTCGAGCGCCTCTTCCAGCCGGCCCAGCCGGTAACGACAGTAGCCCAGGTAGTAGTTCCAGGAGGCCCGCCCGGTGATCTCGCCGCTGGCCCCGGCCAGCACCTGCTCGGCGGCGGTGAACTTCTCCTGCTTGACCAGGGCCAGGGCCAGGTCGAGCTTCACCTGCTGGCGCGCGGGCTGCAGTACGAGCACGCGCCGGAACAGCCGGGCCGCCTCGTCGAAGCGTCCCTGGGAGAACAGGGCCTGGCCCAGGTAGTACAGCGCCTGGTGGTGGTCGGGCCGCTCGCCGAGCACCTGGCGAAAGTGGCGCTCGGCGGCGCGGGCGTCTCCCTGCCCGAAGGCCACCACCCCCTTGGTGAACTCCAGCTCCACCGGTGCCGCCCGGGCCGTTGCCGCCCCTGCCAGCAGCAGCAACGGCAGCAACCAGTGTCCCGGCCGGATCATGTACACGCCCCCTTCAATCCAGTTCCTCGACCAGGCGTCCCAGCCTGGCCACCGCCTGCTCCAGGTCTTCCCGGGCGGCGGCGATGGAGATGCGCAGGAAGCCCGGGGCCCCGAAGGCCTCGCCGGGCACCACCGCCACCCGCTGGCTGTCGAGCAGGATCTCGGCCAGCCGCGCCGCCGAGTCCACCGCCCGGCCGCGCCAGGAACGGCCCAGCAGGCGGTGCACGTCGAGCATGAGGTAGAAGGCGCCCTGCGGCCGCCGGTAGTCGATGCCGGCGATGTCGTCGAGCAGCCGGCACACCAGATCCAGGCGCCGGGAGAACTGGCGCACCATGGCATCCACCACTTCCGGTTCCGACTCCAGGGCCGCCACGGCGGCGTGCTGGACGAAGGTGACGGCGTTGGATGTCGTCTGGTCCTGGAGGCGCCGCATGGCGCCGATGACCGGGGCCGGACCCAGGGCCCAGCCCAGCCGCCAGCCGGTCATGCTGTAGGACTTGCTCACCCCGTTGACGACGATCACCCGCCCGGCCAGGTCGGGATGCCGGCGCAGCAGGTGCGGGCAGGGCTCCGGGGTGAAGACGATGCGCTCGTAGATGTCGTCGCTGACCAGGTAGCAGTCGAACTCGCGCAGCAGCCCGGCCAGGGCGTCGATCTCCTCAGTGCCGGCCACCTGGCCGCTGGGATTGCTGGGGCTGTTGAGCACCACCAGGCGGGCTCCCCCTTCGAGCCCGCGGCGGATGGCGGCCAGGTCGAGCAGGCCCTGCTCCGGCGCCGGCGCCACGAGCGGCTCCGCCCCGCACAGGCGCACCTGGGCCGGGTACGACACCCAGTAGGGAGCCTGCAGCAGCGCCCGCTGGCCCGGGTCGAGCAGGGCCAGGAAGGCGTTGGCCAGGCACTGCTTGGCCCCGCAGCCGACCACCACCTGGTCGTCTGCGTACTCCACCCCCAGCCGCTCGGCGGCGTAACGACGTATGGCCGCGCGCAGCTCGGGAACCCCGGCCGAGGGCGCGTAGCCGGTGTGCCCGGCCTCCATGGCCGCCGCCGCCGCCCGGCGGATGTGCTCCGGGGTGGGAAAGTCGGGCTGGCCGGCGGCCAGGGAAAACACCCGCTCGCCGGCGCGGCGCAACTCGGCGGCCCGGGCGCTGATGGCCAGGGTGGGCGATGCCGGCAACGCCTGCGCTCGCTGGCTCAGTTCCATCAAAATCCTCCTGTCCCGCGTTGGTTGCGCAGGCGCCGCAGCACCGGCTCCGGCACCAGGCCGGAGACGTTGCCGTCGAAGAAGGCCACTTCCTTGACCGTCTGGGAGGAGACGTAGAAGTGTTCCTGGCTGGTCATCATGAACACCGTCTCCAGGTCCGGGTGCAGGCGGCGGTTCATGTGGGCCATCTGGAACTCGTTTTCGAAGTCGCTGAGCGCGCGCAGGCCGCGCACGATGATGCGGGCACCGCGCTGGCGGGCGTAGTCCACCAGCAGCCCGGAAAAGGAATCCACCTCCACTTGCTCCATGCCCTCCAGCGACTCCTGCAGCATCTGCACGCGTTCTTCCACGGTGAAGGTAGGCATCTTGCGCACGTTGACGGCCACCGCCACGATGAGGCGGGGAAACAGCTGGGCCGCCCGCTGCACGATGTCGAGGTGGCCGCTGGTGAAGGGATCGAAGGAACCGGGATAGATGGCCAGTCCGTTCACGCTCGTCCTCCTTGGTGTTCGCTGGGCAAACACTAGCTTCCCGCGGCCCGACTGTCAACGCGTGCCCCGGGCAAACCCCCAACAACAACGTGCCTGTCCCTGCTGCTCTGCTGCTCCGTCCCTGCTGCTCCGCTGCTGCCGAGAAAAGTTAATAAGTTAAGACCGTCCCCCATTCCGGGTAGCGCCCGATTGTCATCCGTATTTACTTCCCTGCCGAGCGGTGATGAACTATGCAAATGTTACCTTGCCTGCGAGGAGAGGCATGAAAAAGACACGCACCGTCCTGTTCGTGCTGCTGGCGGCCTGCTGGTTGCCGGCGGCCTCGTCCTGCCACAGCCGGCAGGGTGCCGGCGGCGGAGAGATCGTCCTGGTGCCCGCCGAGCGCATCGCCGGGCTGCGCCGGCAGCTGCAGCAGCACCTGGCCGAACTTCGTGCCCGCACCTGCCCGCGCCGGGCCCTGCTCGATCCGCCCCTGCCCGGAGACGTCGGCCCGGAGATGACCGCCCTGGTCGACGACACCAACCGTGGCGGCTGCGCCGACGCGCTGGCCCGGCACGCCGAGCAACTGGCCCAGGGAATGCCGGAACACTTCCCCCGGACCGGAACGGCACCGCAGTCCGCCTATCGACCCCCTGCCTGGCTGGGCGACCTCGAGCGCACCTGCCAGCCGGTGCTCGACCGGCTGCAGCGGGTGGCCCGCTGCCGGCAGGGCTGCAGCCCCTTCCGGCCCGGACTGGCCAAGGAGCCCGATCCCCGGGGTCTGGTGCGCCTGGCACGGCTGGTCGCCCACCTGGCCTGGGCGCGGGAGGCCGTCGGCAACGACACCGGAGCCCTGCGGCTGCTGCTGCCGGCCCTGCGTTCGTTCCAGGATCTGGCCCGCGGCGGCACCAGCCTGCTGCTCACCGTGGTCTCGATAAAGGCCCAGCAGACCCTGTTGCCGCCGCTCGGCGCGGTGCTCGACCGGCCGCTTTCCCGGCCGCGCCTGGAGGAAGCGGCCCGTAAACTGGCTTTGCTGCTCGACGGCCACGTTCACCCGGCCACCTACCTGCCGGCCGAGTACCTGGCGCTCGAGCTCAACATGTTCCTGCCCATGCTCGGGCCGGGGGAGCCGCAGCCTGCCGGCGGCGCTCCGGCCGTACCGCTGCCTGCCTTCCCGGCCGGCGACCTGCCCGAGGGAGTGTCGAGCGCCCAGGCAGCGGCCCTGGCCATACTGGCCGCCGAGGGGCTGCGCGAGGAGTTGGTTCGCTCCTGCCGGCTCGAGCGGCCGCCGGCCCGCTGCCTGGAGGGCCTGCGCCGGATCGAAAAGCGCCTGTCCGGGCAGCCGCCCTCGCGCTGGGAGATGCTGGGCCGGCTGGCCCTGTCCACCGACAAGCAGCGGGCCCTGCTCGAGCAGGTGCTGGAGATGTTGCAGGGAGTGTTGGCCCCGGCCTACTCGAAGTACCTGGAAGATGATCACCGCCTGCTCGAGGCCCTGGCGGCGCTGCGGCTGCAGGCCGAGCTGCGGGCCGGGCTTGCCGGCGGCGGCGCCTGCCCGGCCCGGGAGGGAGACTTGCCCGGGCCGCTTCAGGCCCTGGCCCGGGATCCCTGGTCGGGCGAGCGGCTGCGCCTGCAGCCGGCCGCGGGCGGCCTGCTGGCCGGCGGCGCCGCGCCCGGCGCCGAAAGCCCCGGTCCCCTGTTCATCTCCTGCCAGAGACCCTAGGGGGGTCCGCGACGTGCGTCAGCCGGGATTCGTCAGCCGGCGGGGGGAATGCACAGCTTCTGCTCGGTGTTCTCCACCGTCTTGTAGTTGCTCGAGCAGTTCGACTCGTTGTCGACGCCGCGGTTCTGGTTGCACTCGCTCTTGTCGGTGCAGGTGAGGAAGCAGTAGAAGATGCCCTCGAAGTCGGCACAGGCCGAGCCCTCGGGGCATTCGCTGCTGGCGGTGCAGCCGGTCTTGCCGCAGTAGCCGCCCTTGAACCCGGCCAGGCACTCGAGCGGCGGGGGTTGCTCTTCGGGATCCACCCCGCAGTCCTGCAGGTTGCTGCACTCGCCGCCCACCTTCAGGGCATTGGCATCGTCTCCACCGCAGCCCGAAACCACCCCCAGACTTCCCACCAGAAACAACGCCAGCAGGCACCTGTTCATGCCATTACTCCTTTCTTGCCCAGCAAAACAGCTTCTGCGCACCATGGCTAGCAGGGCCCCGGTTTCCTGTCAACAACGGGGCCAGGGCGGGGACAGGCCCGGGGGGTAGAAAAGTTGGCACGGGAAAATGGCGACTGTCGACAATGTCGCCATTTTTGCCGAAGGCGGCCTAACACCTTGAAATATATACATGTGAACAAACAGCACCAAGTGTCGACATTTTCCCCCGGCAGGGATGATCAACGAGCAACCGGGCGGGGACAGGCCCCGCCGGGGGGTCCCGGTGGGTTCCGGCAACCGTGTTATCACCACCTCGCGGTTTCATGTGAATCCGGGGTTGCATGTACGAACGGCAGGGAGAGCCACGGCTTGAGCTTCTGTCACCGCTTGGGTATCCTGCAATCCCTGTGGCAGGATGGGCGTGTATTTGAATGTCGGACTCACTGGCTACAATCTGGCCCGGGACTGAAAATGGAGGGTGGAGTTGGGTGTAGAGCTTTTCCTGAGTGCCTACGATCCCCTCGACCTGCCCAGCGGCAGCATCGATCCCCTGGGCTTCGAAAGGGGCTACCTGATCCTGGCCGAAAAGCTCCTGCCCGGGCTGACCAACGTGGCCGACCGGCCCCGGTACTTCAGCGTCCTCTGCGCCGGTGCCTACCTTGCCGACAAGGCTCACGGTGAAGGCCTGCGCCGCGAGCCGCCCCGGAAGCAATACGAGCAGCGGCACAAGTACGTCCTGCGCATGGAAAGACTGTGGGCGCTGGCCTGCGTCCTGGCCGCGGAGCAGAACGGCCAGGAGCCCGCGGGCCTGCGCGGTGTGACCTACGCCAAGAATCGGCTGGAGATCCTGGGCAAGCAGGGCAGGACGTCCACCACCCCGGACTACAAGCTGCTCTCCCGGCAGACAGCCTATGGGGTCCTCGGCATCTACGGCACGGTGGCCGAGAATCTCCGGCTCCTGGACAAGAAAACACTCAACCTCACCCCCGCCCTGGGCTGGACGCTCGCCGAGGGGTTTCTCAAGGAAACCAAGGCAGACCTGCACATCAGGACGGCGGTGATGAACGGTTCCGAGGTTGGCCTGGCAAAACTCGCCAACTGGGGGGCCAGGGTACACATCAACGGCGATTTCACTCCCACCGAGGCCAGGTGCCTGGCCATCGGCCTGCGCCGGGATCACACCAGGTTCACCATGGCAGAGCTGCTGGCAAGACATCCTTACCGTGACCAGAAAGAAGACGATCTGTCCCGGCTGCAGCGCGTTTTTGCCGACGTAGCCCGCCGGGGAGGCGAGTACGCCTACTTCGTAGACACCATCAGCTGCATACTTGCCTACGAGCAGGCCTACCGCTGGGCTCAGCTGGGATTCGAAAGGATGCTGTGGCTCTGCCGCCGAGCACCCGCCGGCCGGTTGCCCGTCGCCGAACTCGCCGCGGATCCGGTGTTCGCCCGAGTGCGCCGGGAGATGCCGCAGGCAGCCGCGGATTTTCTGAAAACACGGGCCGCCTGCACAACCGATGAGCTCCGCCAGGAACTCGGTAAGCTCGACGATGTCGGTACCTTCCTGCGGGCAGCTGCCGCTTGCAGCGCAGAGGCGCGGGCACTGGCCGGGGAGATCCTGGCGCGACACCGGGATGTTCAGCGGGGCAAGTTCGAACACGGCTCCGGTCGGGGGAAGCTGCCCTGGATAGAGTCGTCCGGCGACGGGCACCTGCAGCTCACCTCGGCGCGCGTCGGTGGACTGGGCTTCGAGGCCAGGGCGCTCGAGGACATCAGCGGACATCCCTACCGCTTGGCTGCGGCCGACGAACTGTACCGGGCAACGAGGTGGTCATGATCCGGACGGCCCGCGAGATCAACGAGAGGAAACTGGTCGAAAAGCTGGTGCCGGCCAAGGGGTTCGGTCAATTGTGGGGGTTGCTGGCAACGTCCTACGAGCTGCAACCAGATTTCGTGGAGCTGGATTTCTTGCCTGCCCTGCTGGAACTGGGCGCCTGGGACGACCGTAGCTGGGCCAGCAGGATCGAACTGGAGAAAAAACTGGCCAGCCTGGAAGGCGCGGTCATCTTCATGCAAGCTTCCCGCTACGCGGGAAGGCCCAGGTCTCCACGCTTGCGCCTGGTGCCGGTAGTTAGGAACGCCGGCGTACTACACGCCAAGGTAACGCTGCTGATCTTCGAAAACGCCGTCAGGCTCATCGTCGGCAGCGCCAATCTCACCCGCAACGGCTACCGGGAGAACCGGGAAGTGGCGGCGGTGATCACGGCCAGTGCCGACTCCCCCGCCGCCGGCCCGTTGCTCGAGGCCGCCATGGAGCCGCTGCCCGGGCTTTTCCGGCACTGGTGGGACGCCGAGTGCCAGCGTCTCGTGGACCAGGCCCGCGAGCTGCTGGCGCAATGGCCGCCCGGGCCCTCCCGGGGCGACTCCCGCTGGTTCGTGTGGAGCGGCGCCGGGCAACCTCTCTGGCAGCGCTTTCTGGCGCTGTGGCCGCCGGACGAGACGGTGCGCCGGGTGCGCATCGTCTCTCCCTTCTGGTCTGACGATGCCAGCCCGTTGCGGCGATTCGCCGAAGAACTGCAACGCAGGCACCTGCTGGCCCAGGACAGCGAGAACCTGCTGCACACCGAGGCGGCACCAGCGGCGGCCCATGCTGACGAAGACTACCTGCCAGCGCTTCCCGCGGCCTACCGGCAGTTCGCTCCCGGCAAACCAGGGCCTGCCTTCTTCGCCCAGGCTGTGGATCCCCGGGTGCCGGAGCAGGAAGTCCAGATCAGAGACTACCTCAAGACCCGCCCCTTGCACGCCAAGATGGTGCTGTTCGAGGGAGAGACGACCGGCTTGGCCTATCTGGGCTCCGCCAACTTCACCGCCCGGGGCTGGGGATTCGTCCGCGATCCCTCCCGGGCCAACATCGAGGCCGGGTTGGTGGTGAGGGCAACGGGAAAACAGAAGCACGAACTTGCCCATCTCCTGCCACCCGCGGTCGGCCGCAGGATCCCTCTCGACGGCAAGGCCGGCGGCACTCTGGCCACGCAGGAACAGACCGAACCCGTACGACCGTGGCCCGCGTTCATCCGTGAGATCCTGCTGAGCCCGCGCGCCGAAGATGCAGAAAGCCTCGAATTGACAGTCCGGATCGCCGACGAACTGCTGCCTTCCCACTGGCGAATCGCCATCGCCGACCACGAAGGCGGACTGGGGCAGGAGTTGTACCGCTCCGGCGCAGCCCAGGACACCAACAGCCTGTCACTGGCAATCGAAGCCGGCGTATTGGAGCAGATCCTGCGCGAGCAGCAGCTGTTGATTACCTGGCCGCAATGCCCGCAGGGTGGCTTTTTCCCGGTCAACCTGGCGTACACGGCCAGGCAGAGCCTGCCCTTGGCCGTAAAGAGCGGTGGCCTGCAAGAGTCCCAGCTCATCGATTACTACCAGGGAAAGATCAGCTGGGAGGAGCTGTTTCCCAACCCCCACGGACAACCGCCCGGCAAAGACAACGGCCCGGACGGCAACGACCGGGGAAAAAGCCAGGTGGACACATCAAGGATATGCTCGTACCAGGTACGCGAGTTCATCGAGGCGTTGCGGGGCCTGAAGGAAGACCTCAGGGCCGCCTCCCGGTCCATACCCGCGGCCATGAGGCTGGCCCTGCTGGGCGAGATAAGCCCGGTGTCGCTGGCCCGTGCCGTGGTAAAGGGCGTGGAGGCAACCGACAGCGGCAAGACCCCGGTTGCGGCTGGATTTCAGCTGGTGGAGCTCATTGCCTGCCTGCGTGCCGCGAGAAACTACCGTACCAGTTCCAGGTACCAGCGGGAGTGGCGTGAATTCATAGACCAGGCCACAGGCCGGATAGAAGGGCTGCTTGCCGGACTGCGCGGCGACCATCCCGAGTTCTTCCGCAACAACAGTGTTTTCAGAAGATACGAGAAAACCGCCCGCCGGCTGCCGGAGACGAGCACGTCATGATCCAGCGCTCGCGACAATTCGACCTGGGGCAAGACACCACGCGCAT